>JAJYBN010000208.1 GCA_021779005.1 Pseudomonadota bacterium | reverse complement strand
GTGCCTTGGGATCGAGGGCCGACAGTCGGTATTCGTTGATCAGCATGGTCTGGTGCTGCAGCCATTGTTGCCAGGCCTGACGGGAGACATTTTCAAATATCCGCTGGCCGAGCTCGCCCGGCCAGGGTGGGCGCTCCAGGCCTTCCAGTTCCTCACCCAGCAGGACACAATTCACGCTGCGGGTCATGCCGCGTTACTCCTGACTGATAGTTGCAATTGTCCGATGAGCTTTTTCACCGGCGCTGCCAGGCCGATACGCGCCGGCGCTTCCAGGTCATACCATAAGCGCCCGCTATTATCAGCGACACCCACAGGCGCCGAAACTTCCAGTTGCAGCGGCTGCATCTCCAGATGGAAATGGCTGAAGCTGTGGCGCAGAACCGGCCACGCGGATTGTGCCTGCGGTTGCACTTGCAGATACATACGACACCACTCGGTCACGCCCCGATCCGCCGGTAGCTCGGGAAAACCCCATAAGCCGCCCCAGATGCCGGTCGGTGGGCGACGTTCCAGTAATACCCGGCCGTTGCAAGTGATCAGCAGCATGCGTGTGTGACGCACAGGTAAAAGTTTGCGAGGGCGCGGTGCGGGGAAACAGGTCTCCTGTCCGTGGTTGTGGGCGATGCAGTCCGCAGTCAGTGGACACTCCCGGCAATGGGGCAGTGAGCGCGTGCACACAGTGGCGCCCAAGTCCATGATGGCCTGGGTGTAGGCAGCAACATTTTTGTGAGGCGTGTGCTGTTCTGCCAGTGCCCACAGCTTATTGGTGATACCGATTTCACCCGGCCAGCCTTGGACCGCATGCATGCGCGTCAGCACACGCCTCACATTGCCGTCGAGGATGGCATGGCGCGCGCCAAAGGCGAGTGCCAGTATCGCAGCAGCAGTGGAACGGCCGATGCCCGGCAAAGATGCCAGCGTTTTGAATTCCCTGGGGAACACGCCAGCGTGATCGTCACGAATGATCTGTGCTGCCCGTTGCAGATTACGCGCGCGTGCGTAATAACCCAGTCCCGACCACAGGTGCAGCACTTCGTCCTGTGGCGCGGCTGCGAGCGCGTCGGTGTCCGGAAAACACAGCATGAATCGTGTGTAATACGGGATGACGCTCGCTACCTGGGTTTGCTGCAGCATGATCTCCGACACCCAGATACGGTAGGGCGTGCGCTGCTGCTGCCACGGCAAGTCATGCCGTCCGTGCTTGCGGTGCCAGCGCAACAGCCGCGTCGCCAGAGATCCGTCAGGTTTCCGGGTCATGCGTGCTGCCGGACTTCAGGGGTGGCAAGTGGGCACGTTCGCGCGCGAGTTTTTCCAGGCCTTCAGCCATGCTTCGGCCTTGCGAAAGCAGCGCTTGTTCCACCATTGGCGGACCGATGAGCGGCGGTACCCAGAAATCCGGTTGCATGGAGACTTCCCAGTGCATGCGTGTGCCTCGGCCCTGCGGGTCCAGATGCCACGAGGAGCTGGACATTTTCACATTGCTTTCTTCGGGTATGGCTTCCGCGACCACATCCCGGGGTGTGAGTTCCGTCACCTGTTGGGTCTGGCGTATGGTCTGGCAGAAGAACAGCACGCAGCCATGACTCTCGACGTAAACCAGATAGGTATGGGCATTGATCTGTCTGAGGATGCGGCTTTCACTGATCAGGCCGCCTATGCGCGTCAGGTGATCGTAGTCAGTCAACACCTGATACACCTGCGGCAGCGGCGCGGCTAGATACACGTCTGCACTCACCTGATAGCGTCCGCCATTATGCGTGACGACGAACGCATTGAATTGCGCGGCTCGAACCCCGCTAGTGAATGCGGCCGCGGCCAGCAGCATCAGGAACGTGCGGCGCACCCGACCTCCACGTTGTCCACACATGTGCCGTTTAATCACCGGGTGGATGCAGGATTTCTTGCAACTTGTTCTTAACCTTTTCCTTGAGATCAGCTTTCTTGGTGTCGATCGCATTTTGTACGCGTGCGCGCACTGCGTCACCCACATCCGGTCGCACGCTCAGGTTGGACAGGGTGCCTGTGATGCGCAGCGGAATGGTGGCACCTGACAGGCCGCCAAGATCGGCTCGTCCACCGGGTTTCGGTGTGCCGGTGATATGCGCCTTGAGGTTGTAATCCACGGTGAGCTCAGCCAGATCCAGCTTGCCCGCACCACTGAGGTTCATGAAAGGCAAAGTCGCCACAAAATCCCGGTTGTCCAGCACGCCGTGCTTGATGGTGGCGCTGCCATGCATGTCGGCAAACTCGGTGCGATCCGGTGCAGCCGCCGGTGCCGGCAGCTGTTTTGCCAGTGCGTAAGCGCGCTCAACTGCGTCCCACACATTCAGACCTTCGATGGCGCCATGCTTGAGGGAAAAGGTCATGCGCCCTTCCAGGGTGTGGCGGATCTCGCTCACGGTCGGGCCGAGCCCGCGCGTCGCGATGTGCATGTTCACGGTGCCGCTCAGTCGCTTGAGCTTGAAAAGATCCTGTATCAATCCAGCACTCTGCAGATCATGCAGCGTGAGATCCTCCATGACGATGGGTGTATCGCTGCTGGCGTCGATCTGCACCGTGCCGTTGAGTGCACCACCGTACAGTTGCAAGGAGATGGGATTGATGCGCACCAGTCCCTGATGGGCGCTGACACTCACATCCATGTTGTTGGTATGCGTGTCAAGCAGCGTGAGCTGGCCGATATGCAGTTGGCCATCCAGATTCAGGCTGCGCAGGGTTCGCAGCGGGATACTGACCTTGTTGATGTCAGTCGCTTCGCGTGGCTGAGCAGGAGTCGTGGCTTTCTGCAGCGGCAGGTAACGATCGACATTCATCTGGTCGAGAGTGAGATCGAAAGCCAGCGCCCGGGTCTTGAAGTCCTTGATGGCGGCGTTACCGCTGAGCGTGGTGTCATCCAGCTTGAAACTCAGATTCTGCACACTGGCGGAATCAGGCGAAGCGATGAAATTCAGCGAGCCCGAGGCTTGGGTCAGTGCTTGTGGGTCGCGGGTATCAGCAAGATTGCCATGCCC
>JAJYBN010000010.1 GCA_021779005.1 Pseudomonadota bacterium | reverse complement strand
TCTCTTTATTATTTGTGCGTTTCAACCAAGCGAAGCACCGTCAAACAGCGATTTTCTGCCGGTCCAGAACCCGATACCCGATGGCCTTGGTATATTCTTCATCAGAACTGTCACCAAGACCTTCGGTAAAGTCTCGACATCGGCAAGCGATATTGGTGCATAAGTAGCATATTGATCGATCCGACTTGAAAATTGAATCCCTTTATTACTTGGAAATATCTACCTGTATGGGCCTCTGTTTCTTGCGCGGAGTCTTTCCCAGTCAAATGCTGGCTATTGGTTACTCATAGTACATTGATAGTTACTTGCATATAATCGCCCGAATGGATCGATTGTATCAATGCTGCCTGTGTCACGATTCAGATTATTTTGAAAGCCGTTAGCTACACTGCTATCAGGTGGCGGCGTTGTCCAGATAAGATGTGAGCCGACCTCTTGAAAAGACAGAGGCGGGTCGGGGGAGGGACCAGCATCTCTACCATCTTCGTACTTGAGTCGCGAAGTTACAATATGGCTAGAAAAATCAAACGAAAATGTCACGCCAAAAGCCCTTGGTTCCTTTGGCGCATAACAGTCGAATTGTTGCACGACCGGAGATGCAGGAACGACGTCTAGTTTTGCCGACTTGTTTGATCCGACCTCGGCTTTTTGCAGGGCATACTGCAATCCTCCAATGCGTTTGTTTATTGCTTGGGTATCACTTGCATCCGGCGCAGCCAGCAGGTAAAGATTGAAGCTATGGATGGCTTGCTGGTTTTCACCGGCTTTTTCATGCGCCACCCCACAGTTGAAATAATCGTCTGACAGCCACGGTGCAATTAGTAACGCCTTTTCATATTGTTTGGCGGCGTCGGAATAATCCGTATCGGACTTGGCATTTTTGAAGGCGTATTCCGCTGCACCTTCGGCCATGGTCGCTGCAACCGGTGTGACAGGCTTGGGGTTTAGCTTCAGCGATAAAGCGATGATCTTTTCACGCAAGGCATCATCGTTCGGGTTCTGCTGTAGCTGTTCGACCATCTGCTGGAACTGCGTGCGAGGTGATTCCGCGTATGCAGTGTTACAATAGAAAATCGCGATTCCGAGTACCAGCGTCAATCTGAATATATATTTCATAAATTCCCCATGTCTTTATCGTAATCGGAATGTGTATAATATTTTTCTAAAAACGTTGTTCTGATTTCCTGATATTCATGCTTGTCTTTCCTAATAACTGATGGTTGCAGTCATCAATGATAGGTTGATAGTCATGACCATACAGATAAGTACATTATTGGCGGATATAACTCGTGCTCAATGTCTGATTACCGCCAAACGTACCACCATGCTGTCTAATCATGGCTTTTCCACTTTCCGTAAGTGAATCAGTACGCGTGCCTTCTAAATGGTCATTTGGATACAGTGAAAGACTGTAACGTAATAGACTTTCAGGATTACCATCTTCAACGTCATCGACGGTAAATTGCAGTGTCGATTCCGTGGTCTCGATATCCGAAACCGCCATGCTTTGACCATTCCAGGTAACCGATACGCTTACTTCACCGCTCGCCGTTGGATTGATGAAAATTATCTTAGGAAAAGAGGGATTTCCATTACTCCAATATCCCTGTATCGACTGAATAAATGCGGCTTTTGCATTGGTCGCGTCAGCAACGGTTTTCGCCGCACTATCGGAAATCATTTTTTGCTCTGCATACTGTAATCCACCAATTCGATTTTTAATATCTTTAGCATCGCTCGCGTGCGGCGCAGCCATCAAGTAGAAATTGAAGCTGTGGATGGCTTGCTGGTTTTCTCCGGCTTTTTCATGCGCCACCCCACAGTTGAAATAATCATTTGCCAGCCACGGCGCAATTAGCAAAGCTTTTTCATATTGTCTGGCGGCATCGGAATAATCCGAATTGGATTTCGCGTTTTTGAAGGCGTATTCAGCTGCACCTTCGGCCATGATGGCTGCATCCGGTGTGGCAGGCTTGGGGTTTAGCTTCAGCGATAAAGCGATGATCTTTTCACGCAAGGCATCATCGTTCGGATTCTGCTGCAACTGTTCGTCCATCTGCTTGAGTTGCGTGCGAGGAGATTCCGCATAAGCAGATTGACAATAGCACACTGCTAACACGAAAACTGTCGTTAATCTGAGAACTTGTGTCATGTTGTATTCCCCATCTCTTATAGTAATTGCGTTATGTATCAACTTTGCTAATCGTTATTCCGACTCCCCAAAATGGTAGCCCGTCTTGCTGACAAACTGATTGTTGCAGACATCAGTATTTGGCTGTGACATGACTACTTCTGGGTAGTATTTTCCGAACCCACCTTCCCGATGCACCTCAGCGGAGATGAAATCATCCGGCAACGCGCGTAGGTCCTGACTCAAGACGCTGCCATTGCAATCGCACTCGTACATCAGATAGCCGGCGTGTTTTAAATCATGGCCGCCTTGTACGTAAGTGACATAGTAACGATCGCCTTGATCACCTGCAGCACTGAACACCGGCGCCATGCCCATGGTTTTTTGCTTGGCGGCGAACAATTCATCAAGCGTTGCGCGGACACCTGCCCCGCTCGCATCGCTCAGTTCTACGAAACCGGCACCCTCGGGCTTGATAATCAAGTGCAGACTGATGGTTGGATGACAGGTCTGAAACCAGTCATCCGTGCTGACCAGATCGTGCGGGCGGCCATACACACCACCATCGCTGCTAAAACAACCTACATAGACTTGATACTTGGGTGGTGCCGAGTCCCAGTCCACGAACAATTTCAGCGTGACATAGTTACCGGATACACTGCCGGAGACGCCGCCAAACCGGTACATGTCGTCTATACCGCTGGGTTTTATGTACGCGGTGCGCTGCTGCATCTGCGCCTTATTCTTATCAGTGGCATATTGCAGGCCGGCGATGCGCTGGCGCATATCGCCGGCATCCGCGGCATGCGGATCAGCTACCAGATAGAGCTTGCATGCGTGCAACGCCTGCTGGGTGTAGGGGGTCTTCTCCAGCACGGTGCACAGGTCGTAGTAGTAGTTCGCCACCCAAGGTGCCAGCTCGATGGCCGTCAGGTACTCCTTGGCGGCGCTCAGGGTATCGTCCATGGACTTGGCATTCTTGAAGATATAGGCGCCCCGGCCGGCGGCGTCTTCGGCTGCGGCGGGTATGGCAGAAGCAGGATGTTGCTTGAGTGCCAGATTGATGATTGCAGTGCGTACTACCTCGTTGTCGGTATGTCCCTTGAATTGCGCCAACAGTGTCGGGAGTTCATTACCTGCCTGCTTGTCCATGCTCTTCGCCATAGCAGCCTGTAGGATGTCTACTATCTCCTGCTTGTTCTTTGCATCTTGAATTCTGTAGCCAGCTATTTCCACCAATGTATCGTTATCTTTATTCTTGACATTTACATCGGCGCCCTTCGCAATCAACAGCTCCACTATTTCTTTATTTCCCTCGATGACCGCATTAAATAGCGGGGTTGGCGTATCGCCATCCGTATCCTTAGCATTGACATCCGCGCCCTTCGCGATAAACAGCTTTGCCATACCTGTTTTCTGAAAATTAATCGCCATAACAAGCGGCGACATATACGGTATTGCATCTGATGCCTCTCCGGCATTTATATCTGCACCCTTGGCGATAAGTAGGCTAGCAAGCTCTGTATTTCCTTCCGCGACTGCCGCATGGAGCGGTGTCCAGCCAGTCTCCAGACCCGAGGACTTTCTAGCATTCACATCCGCGCCCTTCGCGATAAGCAGTTCTGACACGTCTTTACTCCCCTGCTTGGCTTGAGCCGCATTAAGCAGGGGAGTATTACCATCCTTGTCTTTGGCGTTCACATCCGCACCTTGCGCAATGAGCAACTTCACCATGCCCGTGTTTCCGCTATACGCAGCCGAAAACAGTGGTGTTTCACCATACTTGTCTTTGACGTTTACATCCGCACCCTTGGTGATCAAAAGTAAAGCAACGACATTATTTCCATGACTAACCGCATAATAGAGCGGAGCATAACCATCATTATCTTTGACGTTCACATCCGCACCCTTAGCTATCAGCAGTTTTATCCTGTCCACCGCGCTTTCGTCCGCAGGCGAAGCTGATATGACATACCACAATAAAGGCGTCCAGCCATTGTTGCCTTTGGCATTAACATCTGCACCTTTAGAGATCAGAAGCTCTGTTATTTCTTTGCTCGTAGCGCGATACAGGGGTGTGAAATTTGCTGTGTCTATTGACTTAACATCTGCGCCTTGCGCGAGTAAGGCCTCAGTAGTCGCCTTATCTCCTGCTTCGATAGCGGTAAACAATTTCTGATTCAACGCGTCATCCGCCTTGACCACGCCCATTAGCAAACTGGTAAATAGCACCATACCCAAAGCGATCTGTTTCAACATGG
This sequence comes from Pseudomonadota bacterium, assembly GCA_021779005.1. Taxonomy (GTDB): domain Bacteria; phylum Pseudomonadota; class Gammaproteobacteria; order Natronospirales; family REEB76; genus REEB76. The sequence goes on along the minus strand of JAJYBN010000010.1, from coordinate 8,358 downwards.
CAGCCCCCTTTGTTTTCGCCGTGTCAGTGAAAATATATCTTGTACACCCAGCCCACCAACCCAAATAACAGGAAAAGCACGAAGAGCAGGATGGCGATGTCCATCTGGGTACCCAGAAATCGCGTATTTTGCGATGCTTTCACCGGTTCGCTGGCATCGTCAACAGCTGCTTTCTTTTTGCGGAACAACAATGCCGCAGCGATCGGCGCGAGGATAGGAACGACGGTCACCAGAAACACCAATAGCAGCATGAAAGCCACCATCGGTGATTCCATCAGGAAATGAATGAACGACATAGCTGCCCTTTATAGAAATTTTTATTTTCGGTGCTTGATGCCCACCTGCCTGTCTCAGCCCCTGACAGCGGCTACCTCGCTATAGCGCTTGCCTGGTACGAAAAGCGCATCGAAGAAGGCCTTCCAGTTCGGCTTTATTTTTTCGGGCGGGCGCTGAGTGAACTTCTGGTTGTAGTTGTTGAGCGCCTTGGCCAGATCCACACTCATGCCTTGCGCATTCTTCGTGTTCCCGGACGGCAGCACAGGTTTCACCATGGCGGCCGCTTCACCTTGCCTGGCCTGTATCTGCATACGGTTGTTGTATTTCATGGTGTAGTCCGCCAGATTAACCAGTCGCTGGATGCCGGCATTTCCGGGATCATGATTGAGCGCGTCCTGGAACCAGGCATGCGCGGCGTTCCAGTCGTGATTCATGATTGCCTCGAAACCCTTGCGCACCCGGTCGCCTGCCGGTGTCTCCGGGATCTCGGCAGCGATGGATTTCGGCAAGCCGCTGGGTACGTGGCGCGCATCTACCACCATGGGATCCTGGTTGGGTGTTTCCTTAGGGGCAGTATTCGAGCCCCGCAGCTCGGTGGTCGTACCGTTGCCACGCAGTCCAGTCCCTTTCAGCCCATCCGATGTTCCACTGCTGCCGCGCAACCCGCTCGTATCCAAGTCCTCAGACGCTGTACCGCCATCCGCGCCGCGCAGAGTACTGGCGGCGGCATTACGATCATCGATGAATTTGGCCTGGTTGGCGATGTCTTCCATGCGCTTTTTGTTTTCAGCTTCGATGCGCTGCTGCTGGAGCTCGGCTTCGTGCTGACGCTGGACTGCGGCGGCCGCTGCAGCCGCAGCTGCCTGCTGGGCAGCGGCGTTATTGTAATTTGAGTTATTGGAGCCCCCATTTCCGCAGTAGTCATGCCAATGCGGTGTGCTTTCAGGCATGTCACACAGGCTTTGGGAGGAAGGGTCTGCCCAGCTGTTGCCGATTAATACCAATGGGCAGCAGAACACCACAGAGCAAATCAATGCTTTGTTGAACGTCATGGTTACCCCCAATATGTTATGAAACCCAAGATGCTGTGCAGCCGCATCTCGATGCTTGCAGGAGAACTGGGCCTGCGCCCAACAAGCGTTATCGATCACCCCAAGTATGTGCCGCTGTCCGGTTTCTGCCCCGGCCGCAGCTTCTTTTGCCGCAGACTCTACGCCATTTTATGGTCATCGCCTGATGGCTATTCGGCCTCACGCATGAAAAATATAGGCTGTTTTCGGATGGGCGATAGAAAAACCCGGATGAGCGGCAATGACCAATAGCCCGACGCCTGCCACCTGCCGCCGAAGTCGCGGATGAATCCAGGCGTGAGACAGCGCAGCGTCTTGGCTGCACGTTGGAAACAGGCGGTCTCAGGGACGCAGTGACGGTTTACTTCACGGGTGGTGAGGCGCGCATTGCATTTGCCGCTGCGCGCCAATTGCCTGAGACGTGCAGCTGCCACGCGCGCGGCGATCACCTGACTAGTCTCACCGTCCGCCGGGCTATCGGGCCGCAACACTTCTTCGAGGCTGCAACGGCAGCGTCCGGATGCGTCGCCCAGATCGACCCAGGAGCACGGGTTCATGGCGGCGATCAGCTGGAAATGCGCCGGAAATTCCACCTGGCGTGCGGCACGCGAGACTACGATCTGGCCGGTCTCCAGCGGTTCGCGCAGCACTTCCAGCACATGCCGCTCGAATTCTGGCAGCTCATCCAGGAACAGCACGCCGTGATGCGCGAGTGAGACCTCGCCGGGACGCGGATAGGAACCACCGCCCACGAAGGCCACGCCGGAAGCAGTGTGATGCGGCGCGGGGGGAAATCGAAACGTGAGTTGAGCAGCACGCTGCGCACCCGGTCGCGGCTTTCGCGCACCGCGGCCTCCGGCAGCCCGACGATGGCGAAACTGGGCAGACCGTTGGAAAGATGTGCTTCGACGATGACTTCGGGCGCGTCGATGCTAACCTGGGCACAGCTGATGGCCTGGCTAGCATGTTCCACTCTCTCCTTCCCTGGTGGCGGCGTAACGCGGATTGCGGCGGGCGTCAGTTCTTTATGCTGTTGTCACCGCCCTGCAAGGCGGTCTCCAGTTCCTTGAGACGCGCGGCCAGCTGCTCGAGGCGCTCGCGGGTGCGCCCCAGGACGGCTGACTGTACGTCGAACTCTTCGCGGGTGACCAGCTCGAGTTTGGCAAACGCGCTCTGCAATACGGCTTTGAAGTTGCGCTCGGCGTCAGCCTGCAGGTCGCGCAAGCCGGCCGGTACCGCGTCGGCGAGTTTTTTTGCCAGATCATCCAGAACCTTGGGATCTAGTGCCATGATCGCTGCCATGTCGTTGATGAGATATCAGTATATATGTCCCGGCGCCCCCCACCCAAGCCTCCGGGGCCGGTGCTAGACTGTTAGCCAATCGATAAACAACCTGGCGCCGAGGGCATGTGCATGAAGATGGTGGCCGCGGTCATCAAACCATTCAAGCTGGACGATGTGCGTGAGGCCCTGTCGGATATCGGCGTGCAGGGCATCACGGTCACGGAGGTCAAGGGTTTCGGCCGCCAGAAGGGCCATACGGAGCTGTACCGTGGCGCCGAATATGTGGTGGATTTCCTGCCCAAGGTGAAGATCGAGCTGGCAGTGCCGGACGATCTTGCGGAGCGGGTGGTCGAGGCCATTACGCATGCGGCCAAGACCGGCAAGATCGGCGATGGCAAGATATTCGTGTATGAGCTTGAACAGGCGATCCGCATCCGCACCGGCGAGACCGATGCCCAGGCGCTGTAAGGAGTGTCCAGTATGAAATCACGCTGCATTGTGCTGCTGCTGGCCGCGCTGGTTATGGGCGCGGCGCTGGCAGATACCGCGGTCTACAAGTGGGTGGACAAGGATGGCAACGTGCATTACAGCTCCGTACCCCAAACCCCCAACGCGCAACCGACCGACATCATCAATACGGCCAGCGACCAGGTGCCGGCCGCCAGCAGTGCGCCGTCTGCCGGCAGTGCCAATCAGGTACCAGCAATTTCTCCGGACGATGCTCCCGCCTGCAAGACCGCCAAACAGGAGCTCGGCAAGTACCTGACCGCCGGGGCGCTGTATACGGTGGACGCCAGTGGCAACAAGTCGGTGCTTACCAAGGACAAACAGGCGCAAATCATCCAACAGGCCCGCAACCAGGTGACCGTGGCCTGTTCACCGGCGGGTTCACCGCCATGAACATGCGGACAGCATGCGTGGCGTTGTTGACGGTGGCGGCACTGACAGGCTTGGCAGTCCGTGCTGACCAGGTATATCGCTGGGTGGATGCCCAGGGCAACGTGCATTACTCCCAGACACCACCACCGGACGCCGTCACCAAAGCCAAACTGGTGGACGTGGTGCCGCCGCCGCCGGATATCACCGGTGTTGAACAGCAGCAGCAGCTGGTGAAGTCCATGGACGCCGCCAATCAGGCGCAGCAACAAGCCGCAGCTGCCGCACATCAACAGTCCGAGCAAAAAGCCCAGAAACAGCAGGCCTGTGAAGCGGCGCGCAAACGCCTGCAGGAATACATGCAGGCCCATAAAGTCATCACCAACGCCAGCAGTGCACATCCCACCTATTACACCGGCGATGATCTGGTCAAATTCCGCCAACAGGCCCAGGACGACGTGAACAAGTTATGTGCCGGAAGCTAGGCATGTGCGTGAGTACCGCCGGACAAGAACTGCGCCGCTGATACGGCTGTACCGACAAATAACCACAGGCTGTCAGCGTGGGGACGTCGGGACCAAAGTGTTCACTATATATAACGCATGACGCCCGGTGTCCGGGCGCACAGCCGCATACATAAAAACCCCAGTGTCTAAACTTAGACAGCATCATCCGTTTTTCGGGCGCACACTCTTTTATATTGATGCCGCTTGCCGTACGCTTGCGCGGTTTTCTTCACCCGCCTGTGGAGTCCCGTTAGCATGAGCAGTCAACCGATCCAGGACGCCCGCGAGATCTTCAACGTGCTGCGCTGGGGCGATGGGTACTTCGACATCAGCGACGACGGTCACCTGGTGGTGTTCCCCACACGCCGCCGCGAAGACGGTTGCGTGGACATGCATCGCCTGGCCACCGAGGTCAGCAAGTCGGGCCTCAACCTGCCGGTGCTGTTCCGTTTCGGCGACATCCTGCGCGACCGGGTGGACCGGCTGTGCGGCGCTTTCACGGCCGCCATGCGTTATCACGAATACCAGGGCAACTACACCGCGGTCTATCCCATCAAGGTGAACCAGCAGCGCGCGGTGGTGGAGGACATCCTCAAGCACGGCGAGGGCCGGGTGGGACTCGAGGCCGGCAGCAAACCGGAACTCATGGCGGTGCTGGCCCTGGCGCCGGCCGGCGCCAGCATCGTGTGCAACGGCTACAAGGACCGGGAGTATCTGCGGCTGGCGCTCATCGGCCAGCAACTAGGCCACAAGGTTTACGTGGTGATCGAAAAACCCAATGAGTTGGACCTGCTGCTCAAAGAAGCCGCGGAGATGGGCGTGAAACCGAGCATCGGCGTACGCGTACGCCTCACCAGCACCGGGCGCGGCAAGTGGGAACATACCGGCGGCGAGAAATCCAAGTTCGGCCTGTCGGCGGTGCAGATCCTGGAGGCCGTGGAGCGGCTGCGGGCCGCCGGTATGCTCAACTGCCTGCAACTGCTGCACTTCCACCTGGGCTCACAGATCGCCAATATCCGCGACGTGCAGCGCGGCATGCTGGAAGCCTGCCGCTGTTTCGCGGAACTGGCCGAGCTCGGGGTCAACGTGCGCGTCATGGACGTGGGCGGTGGCCTGGGCGTGGACTACGAAGGCACGCGCTCGCGCAGCTCCTGCTCCATGAACTACAGCATGGAGCAATACGCCAACACCATCGTGCGGTCCCTGTGGGAAGTGTGTGCCGATTACGAGTTACCGCACCCCAGCATCATCACCGAGTCGGGTCGCGCCATCACCGCGCACCACGCAGTGCTTATCACAGAAGTTGTGGACCGGGAATCCATCCCCGACAAGCCGCTGGCACCTCCGGACCCCGAGGATCCGCAGATCCTCACGGACCTGTGGGAGGACTACGAGAATGCCGATAACCGCTCGCTGCTGGAGGTCTATCAAGACGCGCTCTACTGGAACGGCGAAGCCCAGGCTATGTATATCCACGGGGTGCTGACCCTGGAGCAGCGCGCGCGCGCCGAGCAGATCTACCACGCCATCTGCCGCAAGGTGCGCGATGGCCTGAAACCCACGACACGTGCGCATTCCGAAGCCATCTTCGAGATCGACGAGAAACTCGCCGACAAGTTCTTCCTCAACATGAGCGTGTTCCAATCGGTGCCGGACGTATGGGCCATCGACCAGGTGTTCCCCATCATGCCGGTGCACCGCCTGGATGAGCAGCTCACGCGCCGCGCGGTCTTGCAGGACCTGACCTGCGACTCCGACGGCCGCATCGAACAATATGTAGACGAAGAGGAACTGGAAGCCACCATGCCGGTGCATACCATGCATAACGGCGAACCCTATTACCTGGGGTTCTTCATGGTGGGCGCCTACCAGGAGATCCTCGGTGACATGCACAACCTGTTCGGTGACACCGACTCGGTAAACGTGGAGCTGGACAGGGACAATGGTTACCGGCTGGTGAAACCGGAACAGGGCGACACCGCCGAAGTGGTGCTGCGCTATGTGCACTTCGAGCCCAGCGAACTGGTGGCTTGTTATCACAACAAGATCGATTCGGCCACGGCTCTCGATCCCTACCAGCGGGCGCAATACCTGAAGGAACTCGAAGAAGGCTTAAAGGGTTATACCTATCTGGAAAAATAAATGTCTGCTCAGCAGACATTCCTGACTACCGCGGCACACTATTGAAAATGGCTGATCAGAAACCCGCATCGGTTTTCTCCAACCGCAACTTCAACCTGCTGTTCGGCGGCAGCTCGGTCTCGGCCCTAGGCGACCAGTTCACACTGGTGGCCTTGCCATGGCTGGTGCTGAAACTCACCGGCGATCCCGCGGCGCTCGGTCTGGTGTTGGCAGTCATGGCGCTGCCGCGGGCAGCCTTCATGCTCATCGGTGGGGCGATGGTAGACCGCATGTCGCCCCGGCGCGTGCTGCTGGGCGCACGTGCTATCAACGCCGCGTGTGTCGCGATACTGGCGGTACTGGTGCTGACCGGCACCATCCACATGTGGATGGTATACGTATTGGCGCTCAGCATCGGCTTGGCGACGGCATTTGCCTATCCGGCAGGCTCGGCGATCCTGCCGCAGCTGGTGCAGCCGCAACAGCTACGCAGCGCCAATGCCCTTTTCATGGGCATGCGTCAGCTCAGCATGATCGTCGGCCCGGCAATCGCCGGTGTCATCATCAGCGTGGGTGCCAACAGCCAACAGCATGCACTCGCCGACGCCCACGGCATGGGCCTGGCCTTCAGCATCGATGCGGTGAGTTTCCTGTTCTCGCTGGCCTCACTGGCGATGGTGCGCATCCACAGCGACAGTCATCCACCACAAACCACTGGTGGCATATTCGCAGGCATCGCGGCCGGGATACGCTACATATGGTCGGATCTGCCGCTGCGCGCCTTCATCCTGTATGCGGCGGTGATCTCGGTGTTCGTGGGTGGACCTCTCCAGGTGGGCCTGCCGGTGCTGGCAGACACGCGCCTGGATCTAGGGGCGGCGTCCCTGGGTATCCTGATGACCGCCAATGGCGTCGGCATCTTCTTGGGCAGTTTCCTCTCCGGGATCGGTACGCGGCTAGCGCGCGGCCGCCTCGGCCTGATGGTACTGGGTGTCGACAGCGTCGTCGGTTTAGTAGTGGTGGGTCTCACACTGGTGCATACGACGCTCACCGGCGCTGTGCTGCTGGCGTGCGTGGGAATGCTCTCCGGCATCGTACAGATCGCACTGTTTACCTGGATACAACAGCGGGTATCCAAGGAGATGATGGGCCGCACCATGAGTGTGCTGATGTTCACCTTCATGGGCCTGGGACCAGTATCCGCAGCAATCGCCGGTGCTCTGCTCAAGGTGATTTCATTGACCGCATTATTCGCCGGTGCCGGCCTGACATTGACAGTGATCGCACTCGCTTGTCTTAACAGTCGTGAGTTGCGCAATATCGGCGTCAGCAAGCCACAAGTGGCAATCACATAAATTTGCAATCGATATTATTAAGTCACGTCTGGACAACGCGTTTATTAATTTTATAGATTAGCCAGAGTACGGCAGGCGGGAGTCCATATAAAAGTACCGAGGTAGTAATCCAATAATCGATCCTCCAATTGGATTCATCCAACAATTCGTTCCCGCCAGGTAATGGAGACAACCATGACATTGCCAGCATGTAAGCAGCATACGGTCCGACTAAAAATATGCTGTATGCAAACCAGCGAGAGGGTCTGAAACGGCTGGCTAGATAAGCGACTAAAAGCGCTGGCACGATGTACCTCAGGAAATCGTATCCCAGAGCCCGGATTATAAATTCGCCATACGCGTGTCGTGTAAGCACGGCATGCTCCCAGGTTGGGTAACTTGAATGTGCGGCTACAAAACCGGTCAGGAAAGTGACTGCTGCAAAATACAGGAACCCCAGAACAATAACCGCAATGCTCTTCCCTGATCCCAACAACACCCTATTGTGTTTCATCTGCTGATATTTCTCACGATTAAGACTACGATTGAACTATAGCATCGCGCAACATTATCTCCAGGACAAAAATTATGAATGTCGGATTCATTGGTCTCGGCGCCATGGGCTATCCCATGGCGCTCAATCTGCACAAAGCCCAATTGCTGACTGCGGTATTCAACCGCACCCGTCCCAAAGCCGAAACACTGGCGCAGGAAACCAGTTGCCTGGCGGCTAAAGACATCACTGCTCTGGCAAACGAGTGCGACGCTGTGGTCATGTGTGTGTCAGCCGACCAGGACGTGCTGGAGGTAGTGGATCAACTGGTGACGACTCTCACTCAGAACGCACTGGTGATCGACTGCTCGACGGTCAGTGCCGGGACAGCACGCACT
>JAJYBN010000009.1 GCA_021779005.1 Pseudomonadota bacterium | reverse complement strand
AACATGACGAAGTCAGAACTGATCGAAATCATCTCCAGAAAGCAAAGCCATCTTGCTGGCAAGGATATTGAGCTTGCCGTCAAGACTATTCTGGAACAAATGAGCAATGCGCTGTCCACAGGGAAACGTATAGAAATCCGTGGCTTTGGGAGCTTCTCACTGCATTTTCGTCCACCGCGTATGGGCCGCAACCCGAAAACCGGCGATTCTGTAGCACTCTCTGGGAAACATGTCCCGCATTTCAAGCCGGGTAAGGATCTGCGCGATCGCGTGAACGACGCCACCCAAGTGTGAGACATCGAGGCCGATAGTCATGTTACGTTGGCTCGCCATTGTTGCTCTTTTATTCACTTTTATAGCGGCTCTATTACTCGCCTACGCCAACGGTGCAGTCGTGGTAATTGACTACCTCATTGGTAGCGTGCGGGTGCATCTGTCTTCAGCGCTACTCGGCGCTGTCATCATTGGGTGGATTCTGGGATTGCTTAGCAGCCTGGGTGTTATTTTACGCCTCAAAAGGGAAACTTGGAGACTCAAACGCTCGGCGAGAGAGGCAGAAGAAGAAATTCGTAATCTGCGGAATCTACCCCTAAAGAATGACCATTGATTTCACGGCTATCATCATACTGTTACTGATTGCAGCCATCATTTTTGGATGGCTACTGGCAAACTGGGGGCGAGGCCGTGGGCGTGATTCACGCTTCAAGTTCTATAGTAGCGAGTATTTCAAAGGGCTTAATTTCCTGCTGAATGAGCAACCAGATAAGGCCTTGGAAGTTTTCATCCGCGTTGCGGAAGTAGATTCGGACACGGTAGAAACACATTTTGCTCTGGGCAATCTATTCCGGCGTCGTGGTGAAGTGGATCGCGCCATTAGAATTCATCAAAACCTCATTGCACGCCCTAACCTTACTCGCATACATCGTGCCCAGGCATTGTTTGAACTCGCCGAGGATTATATGCGCGCCGGCTTGTTGGATCGCGCAGAAACTATCCTGCTGGAATTGCTGGATATACCGAACTATACAGAGCCAGCATTGCGCAGCCTGGTTTCGCTGTATGAGCAGCAGAAAGATTGGGAACAGGCAATCACGATGCGGCGAAGGTTGCAGTCGCATACTAACGTTTCCGAGGAAGAAACAATTGCACAGTACTATTGCGAATTGGCCCAGATAGCGTTAGCTGGTAAGGACAGGGCGCTCGCACGCCGCTTACTGAAGCGATCCCAATCACATGATTCTAACTGTGTACGATCCAACCTGGTATTGGCAATTATGGCAGAGGAAGATCATGACTGGGTGCGCAGCCAGAAACATTATAAATGTGTACTCGAACATGAAATCAGGTACGCTACTGAAGTACTGCCTTCATTGGCACGTGTGACACGTCATATCGATGGGCAACAAACACTGGAATCGATGCTTACTGGATTACTGCATGGTTCACCTAAGGCCTCAGGCTATCTAGCGATCGCAGCGATCCTTGATCCAAATCTGGATGACGCGGTATCGCAGGCCTGTATCGCAGACTATTTACGTACAGAACCGAGCTTACGTGGACTGTATGAAATGTTCGCAGCGTTCACATTACATGACAGTACAAACCAGATACCTGATCTTCAACCACTACAAACTGCTGTCAGGAATCTTCTCAAGAACGGTCCCCGTTATCGCTGTGAGGAATGCGGTTTTCGCAGCAAGACATTGTACTGGCAATGCCCAAGCTGCAAGACTTGGAATCGGACCATGCCATTCCATGAAATCAGTTTTACTGCAACGGGTCTATCCAGTTAGGCTTGAAATATATGGGCTTTTTTATTAGTCATGCAGCACTGAAAGAGATACAAGAATGAAACATACGAAGATCCGTAAGGCGGTTTTTCCAGTTGCCGGATTGGGTACGCGCTTCCTTCCAGCAACCAAAGCCAGTCCCAAGGAGATGCTACCCATCGTGGATAAACCACTTATCCAGTACGCTGTCGAAGAGGCGGTGGAGGCGGGTGCGGAGGTTTTAGTATTTATCACCAGCCGTACCAAACGTGCGATATCCGATCATTTTGACCGCGCTTATGAATTGGAGACTGAATTGTCCCTGCGCGGTCGGAAGCATGAGCTTGCACTGGTTCAGGATATTGTTCCAGACGACGTGACTTGCGTATACATCCGGCAGGCTGAAGCCTTGGGTCTCGGTCACGCCGTATTGTGTGCTGAACCAGTGGTAGGTGATGAACCGTTCTACGTGGTGCTGGCGGATGATCTGATTGCCGGTGAAAGTAACTCACCGCTCAGACAGATGAGAAATGTGTATGAACGTTTCGGAAATAGTGTCATTGGCGTCGAACGTGTTGCGCATGAAGAGACTAACCGTTATGGAATCATTACTCCGGAGCCGGCGGGTGAGCGCCTGTATAAGATAAAGCAAATCGTGGAGAAACCCAAGACAGGCGAAGCACCCTCTACATTAGGTGTAGTAGGCCGTTATCTGCTGACACCGGGCATCTTCAAAACACTGAAGAATACCGATAAAGGCGCTGGCGGTGAAATTCAACTCACCGATGCAATACAGGCGTTGTTAAGCCAAGAAAATGTTTATGCATATGAATACGCGGGAGTACGCTACGACTGTGGCAGCAAGTTGGGCTATCTCAAAGCCACCGTGGAATTCGGCCTGAAGCATACTGAGCTTGGTGATAACTTCCGTAATTACCTGGAACAGATGGGCATCGACCTGCGTAAGAACCGAAACTAGGGACAGTCGTTAAGTGAATTATTCTCGCCGCTTTTTTTATCATGGCGGTCTCAAGATTTCAGTGCAACACCCAGCTAGAGTGTATGGAGGAGGTGTTGTATGTCAACGTATCAGCGGTTGTGTTTGGGCGAGCGCGAGGAACTGAGTCGTGGGTTGGCACGGGGGCAGTCGTTACGGGCCATTGCGGTTCGATTGGGCCGGCATGTTTCAACGCTCTCGCGTGAAGTACGGCGCAATGCACCCTGTACAGGGTGGTACCGGGCAGCGGTAGCCGAGAGCCGAACCCGGTATCGTCGCCGGCATGGAGTGAGATGGCGCCTGGAGCGGGAGCCGCGATTACGGGATTTTGTATTGGCGGGCTTACGCCGGTATTGTTCGCCGGAGCAGATTGCTCAGGAACTGAAGCGGACCTATCCGGACGATCCGAGCATGCGCATCTCCCACGAAGCCATCTACACCTACCTGTATGTGCTGCCACGCGGCAGCCTGCGAAAGGAACTGCTTGCCTACCTGCGCCAGCACCACAAACGGCGTCGGCCGCGGAGCCATGGAGTCGACCGGCGCGGCCAGATTCCCGAGATGCTGAGCATCGAGGAGCGCCCGGCAGCGGTAGCGGAGCGCAGCGTCCCGGGGCACTGGGAAGGCGACCTGCTGGTGGGCCGGCGCAACCAGTCGGCGGTGGGCACCTTGGTGGAGCGCACCACGCGCACCCTCATCCTGGTACCGCTCAAGGCGCGGGATGCCGAGAGTGTTCGCAAGGCCTTCGCGCGCGAGCTCAAGACACTACCGCGGCAGATGAAGTTGTCCATGACCTATGATCGGGGCAAGGAGATGGCCGAACATAAACTGTTCACGCGCGAGACTAAGATGCGAGTGTACTTCGCCCACCCGCAGAGCCCCTGGGAACGCGGTACCAACGAGAACACCAACGGCCTGCTACGCCAGTTCTTCCCCAAGAGTACTGAGTTTAAACAGATCACACGCCGGCAGATCAAACGCGTACAGCATCTAATGAATGGTCGTCCGCGTCGCGTGCTGGACTGGCGCACTCCGTATGAAGTCTTTAACCAACTGTTGCGCTAGAATCTTGAGACCGCCGGCCTAAAAAAGAGATTACCCATTTTCACCTGAATGGCAGCGACCCCATCGCTTCTGCATGTGGCAATGTTCAAATGTTGCCGCGCTTCAATATCCAAGCAACCATGATCCCGAATGACAAATCTTGTGTGCGGCTCACAAGCGGACTATCGACGAACGCGGCGCCGTTTAGATTCATATACGCAATGAACGCACCATAGACGATGTTGCCGCGAGTCAGACTTCCGCCCAGTGATATACGATAACCACCATATCCAGCGGGCGCATTATAAGCAGGACGGATGATAGTAGCGTATTGGAGGGGCACGCCGTAGATGTACTGGAAGTAGTCCCGGCTGCCGTAGAGCGCCGACAGGCTTGTATCAATATTTATTTTGCGATCGCCACCGCCGATATCTTTCACCAATTCAAGCCGCGGTTCGAACACCTCACCACGGTGTTGCAGATTGAAGGCTACAGCGCTTGCCGCTACGCGCACTGGCAGAACAACTGAGATATGCAAGTTTCCGGTCTGGTTGCTCCAGACCTTATAACGCAGTGCCGGACCGGCTTCGCCAATCCAGCCTAGATTGGGCATGCCCCGGCGTTCCTTGTCACGGGATGAATCCACGGCCACCGATCCGGCAAAATCCACCTCCAGTGAAAGACGTTTGCCACTGAGCAATTTACCTCGCACCTGGTCACGATTCACATCCAGGTATTGGCTGTGATAGATGATATAGGGAAATGGCAATAGTAGCGTGCGATGCTCGTCTGCACCTTGATAGTCTGGGAAGTGGAGAGCGCCAATCCCCAAACCTATCTCCAATTGTGTTGCTTGTGTATCGTTTGTAACAGCCGCGGGCGCTGCGATTGGTATCAATCCACATAGTAGAAAACAAAGCCGCGCAATCGAACTCATAGACATTGAACGAACTATACCTGACTGCATGCGCGTCTGCCTGCATTTATGCGGGATCTACCGGCGTAGTACCGCTGCTGAAATTCGTTTTCGCTTGCGCCAGCCGATAGCAATGCTCCGCGTACCAGCCGCGTAAATTAAGCAGTGCGCTTATGTAGTAGATCACGCGGAATAATTGCAGCCGCCACCACACAGGCCGTGAATCGAAAAGGTCGCCCGCCAGCATCGAGATCACGCCCTGCTCGACCTTCCAAGTATTGCGCGGATGCTGGAACAGATTCCGCATGACCGGCGAATTGAAGCGGTAAATGAAAAAGGCGAAGCTGCGCATACCTTTGCGTAGGCGTTTTTCCAGCCGCTGTTGCAAATGAGTTTCCCGGGATGGATCATTTAAAACTGCATCTACGATCACCGCGGTTTGCTCGGCGCCACTGGTCGCCAGATACACACCGGAAGAAAACACCGGGTCCAGGAATGCAAAAGCGTCGCCGACGAGCATCCAGCCGGCTCCACCTATGGTGCTTGAATCGTAGGAGTAATTGCCGGTGACGCGCACTTCATCGCCGACGAGCTGCGCATTTTGCACTCGTTTCCACAATGCAGGATTAAGCTTGAGAGTCTCGTAAAGAAATTCATGATTGCGTCCGCGGCGTTGCTTGAGATAATCCGGACGGCAAACCGCGCCGACGCTCATGACCCCGTTCGGCAAAGGGATCATCCACATCCAGCCATATTCGAAATTGTAGAGACTGATATTGCCCGCGTCATTACCGGGACGGTACTCGGCGTTGCGGAAGTGAGCGAAGATGGCCGCGCTCTGATGTCGCGGATTCTTGTGGCGGATCTTCTTCTTGCTGGCTAAAAAAGCATCGCGGCCGCTGGCATCCAGCAGATAGCGGGTCTGAACACGGTAGCTATCACCATCTTCAGTACGTACATCCACGTATGTCTCCCGCGCGCCATGCTGTTCCACGGCCACGACTTCGGCGCCTTCGCGTGCATCTACGCCGTTCTCGCGTGCATGCTCAAACAGCATCTTATCGAAATCCTGACGCCAGACCTGAAATGCGTGCGGCGGACTGTTACCCAGTGCGCGTGCAAATGCATAGGTCTTGTAACCACTTTCATTGGACGCTTCAAAATCGGCACCCGGTTTATACACGCCCATAGCACGGATTTTTTCCAGCACACCGAGACGCTCATACACCGGTAGATTCATCGGCAACAATGATTCGCCAATATGGAAACGCGGGTGATGGTTTTTTTCGAGTAACAATACTTGGTAACCGCGTCGCGCCAGCAGGGTCGCGGCAGTGCTACCACCAGGCCCTCCGCCAATTACTAACACGTCGCAACGCTCGTCCTGTGAGCTGGCTATCTGCATATGGCTCATATAGTGCCCCAAATACTGAGCAATGGCCTCTTAAAGTTTTCGATCATTTCAGTCGTATTTAGGATACCCTCTGTAATTGAATCTGAGAGCTTTTTTGGTTAAAAAAAGCACAATAAAATTATACAGCTTCTGCCGTGCGCAAGTGCTTGATAAGCTTATGTTGATCCAACATCCCAATCCCTTATAAACAAATCACTGCATCACACCCTATCGCATACTTTTAAATTAAAGCGCTCCTCACAAAATTGGGGTTTTGCAATGTTGAATCTATTTTAGGTTCTGATTCATCAAGAAGTTACTGATTGACAGGATTTGGAGTCCCCAATTTTTAGGAGTGCCTAGAACGCCGGCCCGTTTAATGCCACTGAACTAGCATAGTGAAATAGTTCAATACCCCTCTCGCGGCCTGCTGAAAAGGAGCATGATGTTATGACTTTGTCAGGAAAAGTTGCCCGAATGCCTAGTGTAGTGTCGCCAGTAATTCCACTGACTAGGGTGATAAAGGCTGACAAATTGAGCGCTTGAATTTCATAGCTGAAAGTAACGGCTGTCCAGATATGATTGTATGCTCCCAACAAATGAACTGGTTGAAACAGGCCACATCCAGAATCAAAACCCATTGGTTGCTCAAGATGCTGGGTACCACAGGCTACATAACATTTTTCATGATGGGCTATTTTTGGCTGCTTAAACACACGGTATTTCCAGTCACAGTGATGCCAGTGACCGGTCTTGATCGCTTGATCAGTTTTCAAGCATGGAGCATCGTTCCCTATGCCTCCTTATGGCTATACATTTCACTGGTGCCGTTGCTTTTCAGCCAATGGCGCGAGCTGGCACCCTATCTCAGCGCGGTCACCTTCCTGAGCCTGATCGGGTTTGCGATTTTCCTTATCTGGCCGACGGTCATCCCTAAGCTAAACGTAGATTGGGCGCAGCATCCTTCTGTCGCCTTTCTTAAATCAGTGGATGCCTCTGGCAATGCATGTCCTTCATTGCATGTGGCATTCGCGGTTCTTACCGCCATCTGGTTGCACCGTTTGCTCAGGCAAATATCCGCGCCGCCCATCTTGCAGGTGCTCAATGCCTGCTGGTGCATTCTGATTGCCTATTCCACCTTGGCCACCAAACAACATGTGGCGGTTGACGTTGTGTCGGGTGTGGCCCTGGGTTTGTGCGTAACCATGCTATTTATGTATATTTTGCCGCGTCTGGGCATTTTGCGGGGTACGGGCGAATCCGGATAGCGAGGCGAAAAAGCCAACCAAATCAGTGCCACAGACAGTGTATGTCTTGCATGGTACAAAAAATCGCCATTAGAATGCGGCGTTCGTGCTAGCCGCTCGAGCGATGTAGGTAACTAGAATGAAAACGGGGATTTGGTTAGAAATATAATCTCATGTTATCAACCCAACAAGTTGATTTTACTGATTATTTCGGGATATCCCGCTGGCGGGCTTGGACACCGGGAATTACCCGTGAACAAGATTGGCGAACTTGGCTCAACGGCAAATTGCCGCCCGCACCAGAAGCGGGACTGGAAATCAGCTACTTGCCGGGATTATTGCGCCGTCGGCTGGACCGGTTTGGACGCATGGCCCTCCATACAGCCTGGCCGTGCGCCGAAGGACTGGCTGCAGTCCAGTATGTGTTCGCGTCAAGGCATGGGGCCTTGAATCGAACTGTGGAATTGCTGACTTCACTGGCGAATAACGACTTGCTATCGCCAACCTTGTTCACCCTGTCAGTCAATAACAGCGTCGCGGGCCTGTTTGCTATCGCCCGTGGCGACCGGAGTGCCGCCACCGCGATGGCGGCGGGCCTCGATACTTTGGGTTTGAGCATTCTGGAGGGTGCAACAATGATCGCTGAGGGTGCCAAACAGGTGTTAGTCACCTATACGGATGACCTCGTGCCCAGCCTGTATCGCGGGATTATTCATGAAGCCGCCGTCCACCCGTTCTCCATCTCACTGCTGCTCACCCCGGCAGCCAACGCGCCATTGCGCTGCCGCCTGGGACGCCATAACGTATTCACCGCTGCTGAGCAATCGCCTGAAGCCGCCCTGATCCGCTTTCTAGTGGAAGAACCCGGTGAGGTTGAATTAGGCGTGCAGCAAATATGGCGGCTGGAGCGCGAACATGCTGGCTAAGCTTTACATGTGGTGGCGGGCACTCGGCACAGGGTTGTGTTTTGCCGGCTTCGGGATTTGCAGCCTGATCGCTACTCCAACGGTGCTGCCGGTAATGCTGTTGTGGCCGGCCACGCCCGCTACTCGCCAGCGACGTATCCGGGTTTTTATCAGCTATGCTTTTCGCGCGCTGCTTGCCGCTATCGCAACCCTGAGGCTGGGGTGGGTCGACGTGGAAGGTCGCGAATGGCTGGCCCAAGCCCAAGGCCAGCTGGTAGTGGCAACTCACCCCATGTATCTGGATGTGGTCGCCTTGATTTCATTGCTCCCAGATGCGGATTGTGTGGTTAAAAGCAAAACACTGCGGAATCCTTTTATACGATCATTCGCAAAAGCTGCCGGTTACATCAGCAATGAAGATTCGGTCAGCTTTGTTGACGCCTGCATCAATTCAATACAGAGCGGGCGCACCTTGATCGTGTTCCCGCAAGGCACACGCTCGATACCCGGCGAGCCCTTGTACTTCAAACGCGGCGTAGCGCAGGTGGCGCTGCGCAGTCACTGCAAGATAATGCCGGTTATGATTCACTGTTCACCGCCCGCACTGATCAAAAACACCCAGTGGTACCAGGTTCCAGACCGGCCCTGGCGGCTGCTGGTAAAAGTGTACCCTCCACAGACGCTCGCATCCCTGGGACACTGCGATATTCTTCCCTATGGGGTCGCAGCCCGGCACTTGACAAAAACCCTGGAAAATTTCTTCAGCCAACAACTTGCCAACCATGAATACGCTAATCCAAGAACTGAAACAGCTCATCATCGCTTCGCTTGACCTCGAGGACATCAGGCCAGATGACATCGATGCGCGGGCACCATTGTTCGGTGATGGTTTGGGGCTTGATTCAATCGATGCACTGGAGCTTGGTGTCGCCATACAGAAACGCTACCAGATAAAGCTGGATGCCAATTCAGCCGATACTCGTCAGCATTTTTATTCGGTGGAAAATCTGGCCAAGTTTATTCAGTCCCAGCAGCATGCTTGAATAGCGACTGCCTGGTCACCAACCTAGCCCGGTATCAAATCAAGAACATTACTGGTGGATTAAGTGATATTCGAAACGGTCAGCGCTATACAGGAAGTGCAAACAGCAACTGGGCAAACGCCGGCGGTTTGCAAATGACGCGTATCCCTATAAAACTGTTTGTAGTCGGCGCGCTTCTCATTTATCCGGTGGCTATCTATTTTGCCGACGATTATCTCTCGCCTAGCTTGCTTATGGCCGGATTGTTTTTGTTGTTGGCTGCCCGCTTGCTGGTCGCTGCATGGATAAATCAGACAAAACGGTTCCTGACTATCGGTCTGGCCGTTAGCATGCTGGTTGCGGCGCTTGTAGTGCTGGTGCTGATGCCCGACATAAAACTGATGTATTTACGCCTCTACCCCATGCTGCTCACTTTGCTGGTGTTTGCGTTCTTCTTCGGCTCACTGTTCACCCGCATGCCGCTTGCCGAACGCTTAGCCCGTATGGCACAACACGATTTACCGCCCCAGGGTGTGATATATACCCGTCACCTCACCTGGATCTGGTGCGGCGTGCTGCTCTGCAACGCGTTGGTGTCGTTGTATACAGCAATCGCCGCCTCCTTCAAGGTCTGGTCTCTGTATAACGGCGTGATTGTTTACTTCCTGTTAGGTGGCGTATTTGCCTGTGAATACGTAGTACGCACATACCTGCGCCGCAAATGGGCTGCAGCGTGAATGCACCATTCTCGAAGCGGGCCGCTGACAATGTAAAACTGGCAGTTCAGGCAAGCGGTATTCTGGATCGCGCGGCGTTCTGGCGGCGTGTGAACGGCTTGAGCGATGCGCTTTCCAGCCATCCTGCCCGGCGTTGGGCTCTGATTTGTGAAGATAGCAGTTGGTTTGCCGCTGGCTTGTTGGCGCTGGCAAACAGCGGTCGTGTCATTGTCGTGCCGCCGGCACCACAGGCGGGCAGTCTCAGTGCATCCGGTGCGCGGATTGACGCCGTCCTTAGCGACCGGCCTGAATGGTTTCCCAACATCGATCGAATGGCGATCAGCGAACCTAAAACCTCCACATCCACTGAGATGCGCTTGCCCGAAGATACGGTGCGCATCGAATTCTTTACCTCCGGTTCCACTGGCACACCCAAATGCGTGCCCAAGACGTTTGCGCAATTGCGTCGGGAGGTTGAAACCCTCGAATCTCAGTGGGGCGGATTGCTTGGGAATGCAGTGATGGTTGGCACTGTCCCACATTATCATTTGTATGGATTGCTCTTCCGAATCCTGTGGCCAGTTCTTTGCGGACGTCCATTCCTGACCAGTGTGTGCCTTCATACGGCATCTTTACGTGCAGCGGCCAAATATGGCAGATGCGTGATCATCAGCAGTCCGGCATTCCTGAGCCGCATCGACGATATATCCTCCTTGCCACAGCCAGCTCAGGTCGCTGCTGTTTTCAGTTCCGGTGCGCCATTACCGGATAACGCGGCCGAACATCTGGCTGTCGGTTGGGGTCGTGCCGCCATCGAAGTCTATGGCAGCACCGAAACCGGCGGTGTCGCATGGCGTGCGTGGTCAGGGCCGCGCGAACGCACGCAGTGGCAACCCATCCAAGGTGTGGAAATCATGCTACGCGAAGAATCTGCCGGCAGCCGATTATGGGTACGCTCCGGCAGTACCTGGCAAGGCGAATGGATGCCGACCGGCGATCTTGCACGTTGCGACGGCGACGGCCGCTTTGTGCTGATGGGTCGGGCTGATGATGTGGTGAAATTCGCGGACAAACGCATCTCTCTGGGAGAAATGCGCGCGCATCTTATGGCCCATGAATGGGTACGGGATTCACGCCTGCTTTTAATTCAAGGGCGCCGCCCGCTGATCGGCGCAGTGGTGGTACTGGAGGCACACGGTCGTGCTGCGCTGGCAGCATCCGGCAGGTTAGCGGTCTGCGAGATGCTACGCTCATGGCTGCGCAACAATTATGAACCCGTTATGATTCCCCGCAAATGGCGATTCATAGACACGCTGCCTGACACCGACATGGGCAAGATCGAGTACCAAGGGCTGCAACAGCTGTTCGATCAGCAGACATGAAGGGTTTGCCGATCATCACTGCACAGCGACGCGATGTTACGCACAGTGAACTGGACTTTATGGTTAATCCGGACTGTCCTTGGCTGGAGGGTCATTTCCCCGGCCAACCGATTCTGCCCGGCGTGGTGCAGATTGGGTGGGCCGTGCATTTTGCCTGCGAAATATATGGGTACGACCCCGGCGTGCATATACTCGAACAGGTTAAATTCAAGCGGCCGATCGTACCGGGCAAGCATCTGACACTGCATCTGACACCCAGTGCGGACTTACACAAACTCCGCTACGAGTACCGTGACGCCACTACCAGCTATTCAAGCGGCTCACTGCACTTCGGAACTGCGATATGAGCTTCAAAGCCTGCGCCGTGATACCGGTGTTTAATCACCACACCTGCCTGGATCAGATCGTAACTACCCTGCTTTCCAACAGCATGCCCTGCATCCTGGTGGATGATGGCAGCGATGCCATCACAAAATATACACTGGCAACCATCACTGGCCGCAATCCACGGGTCGAATGCCTGACTCTGCCTCAAAACCGGGGCAAGGGTGTTGCCATGATGGCTGGCATCAGCCGTGCCGGGGAGCGCGGATTCACCCATGCCTTGCAGATCGATGCCGATGGGCAGCACAATCTGGCGGACATTCCGGTCATGCTCACGCTCGCACACCAGTACCCCGGGCATCTGATCTCCGGCACGCCCATCTATGATAATTCGATACCGGCGTTGCGCTTTTATGGCCGCTATCTCACGCATGTAATGGTCTTGCTTCACACATTGTCATTGCAGTTGCGCGATTCAATGTGCGGTTTTCGGGTGTACCCGATCGCACCGACTCTGGCATTGAACAATCAGGTACGCATCGGGCGGCGAATGGATTTCGATACCGATATCATGACACGCTTGTACTGGGCCGGTACTGAAAGTGTATTTCTGCCGACCCGGGTGCATTATCCGCAGGATGGTATATCGCATTTCCGGATGCTATCCGACAACCTGCGCATGATCTGGCTTCACATCCGCCTGTTACTGGGTATGCTGCCCCGGATTCCGAAGCTGCTGTATCGCAATCTGACGCGCAACCACTATCAGAATTGGGCGCATATCGGCGAACGCGGCAGCCTGCTGGGCTTGCGTTTTATCGGTTTCATAGATCGCATGCTCGGCCGCCATATCAGCCTTGCCGTACTGTATCCGGTGGTCGCGTATTTTTTCTTGACACACCCACGCGCGCGGCGTGCTTCACGACAGTTCCTGGTGGCGGCTGGAACATCCAGCTCATTACGCAACAGTTACCTGCATTTCATGCAGTTCTCCATCTCAATCCTGGACACGGTAGCGGCCTGGTATGCGCCATCGCGCATCAAAGTGACGTTTCCTGAGTGGGAAATGCTGTCCGTAGCGGTGGCCGGGGGTCACGGCGTGCTGTTGCTGAGCGCGCATCTCGGCAACCTGGAACTGGCACGTGCACTGTCCACTATGATCCCGGGCTTGCGCATCAATGCACTGGTCTACACCAGAAACGCGCAGAAACTGGATGCGATGTTAAAG
>JAJYBN010000207.1 GCA_021779005.1 Pseudomonadota bacterium | reverse complement strand
CCGCCACCGAGCGGCCGCCGCGAAACGGACCGATGGACCGCCACTGGAAGGCGCTGAGGGAATTATCGGTTTTGGGTTTCTCGGGCGCTGCAAACGCAGGCGTCAGCAGCACAAATGAAAGACACATGATTAGGAGACGGCGGATGTGATGCATTGTTATTACTCCGAACCTTGAAACAGATTAGAAAGCTGGATTTTGTGTCGCGCATGAAGAGGCATACGCTTAGAGTGCTACAGTATAGCCGTGTAGCACGCATGAAATACTACAGTCGCTTCTTAGGCATCCAGAATCAAGTCCTCACTGAACCCAAGTGCGCACACCGGCATGTACAATGAATTGCGGGCATATCCCAGCTCGCCTTTACGACTCTTCAGGATAATGCCCGCATCGCCTTGAGTGTGCGCGGCAAAGTAGGCGATGGCTTGTTTGGCTGCGGTCACAGCGTCCAGGTCTTGCGCCACCAGATAGGCAGCATGGCGCGCGAGCGTGGTACGGATGATGTCTTCTCCGGAGCCGGTGCAGGAGACGGCGGCATGAGTATCCGCAAAAGTGCCGCAGCCGATCAGCGGGGTGTCGCCGACCCGGCCTGGTAATTTGTCGAAGATGCCGCCGGTGGAGGTGGCAGCCGCCATCCGCCCTTCTGCATCCAGAGCCACCGCGCCTACGGTGCCGTGTTCTTTCTCCCAATGGCTGCGTTGTTCAGGAACCACCAGTTCTTCCGGATTGCAGGTCTCGATGTTGTGCTGCTGGGCGAAACGGTGCGCGCCCTCGCCCGCCAACAATATATGAGGACTTCGTTCCATGACTGCGCGTGCGAGCCGGATGGGATTGCGGATGCCGCTGACGGCGGCGACGGCCCCGGCCTTCAGGGTCGAGCCGTCCATGATGGCCGCATCGGACTCCACCCGCCCTTCGCGGTTAAGCGTCGAGCCGGTACCGGCGTTGAACAGCGGGTTGTTCTCCAGAACCTCGACCGACGCTTGTGCCGCATCCAATGCGCTGCCACCGCGTCTCAGGATAACGGCACCGGCTTCCGCTGCAACACGGCAACCCTGTTTGCGTGCATCCAGGCTGTCCGGCGCCACTTCCCCGGCGCCGCCATGCACGATGATGGCGAATGTCATCGGGCTTTATTCACCCTTGAAGATCTTCACTACCACACGCCCACGGCTATCAATCCAGCCGCGGTACATGCCGGTGGTGTTGAAGGCAGTGGCGATGTTGCCGTTATGGTCGAGTGCAATCAGGCCGCCGCTGTTCTTGCCGCCGAACTTGACCAGCTTGTCGTTGATCTCATAATCCACGGCTTTTTTCAGTGGCCAGCCCTTGTACTGCATCAAATCCGATACGTCTTTGGTAAGGTTGAGGCGCATGAAGTATTCGCCGGTGCCGGTGCCGGAGGCGCCGCAAGTGGCGTTATTGGCATAAGTGCCATCACCGGTGAGCGGCGAATCGCCCACGCGCCCGTCCAGTTTGTTGGTGAGCCCGCCGGTGGAGGTACCGGCAGCGATATTGCCGTAACGGTCCAGGGCCACGGCGCCCACCGTGCCGAATCCGTGCGCGCTGGTACCGGGATACTGTTCTTCCAGAGCGGTGGTCTTGTTGCCTTCTTTCTTGAGTGCGCGCTGCAACTCATCCCAGCGTTTCTGCGTATAGAAGTAACCAGCCGGCATCAGCGGCATACCTTGGCTGACGGCGAATTGCTCGGCGCCGTCAGCCACCAGCAGCACGTGCGGGGTTTTCTCCATCACCAGTCGTGCCAGGGCGATGGGATTCTTGATGTGCTGCACATCCGCCACGCCACCGGCTTTCAGGTTGCTGCCATCCATGATGGCGGCGTCCATCTCATTCTTGCCGTCGTGGGTGAAGACTGAGCCCCTGCCGGCATTGAACAGCGGCGAGTCTTCCATGACTTCGATTGCGGCCTGCACCGCATCCAGGCTGGTGCCGCCTCTCTTGAGCACCGCGTAACCACTGGTCAGGGCCTGGCGCAAGGTCGAGCGGTATTCCGCTTCCAGTGCCGGCGTCATGTCCTTGGGACTGATGGTGCCGGCGCCACCGTGGATCACGATGGCGATGGGCGGATTCGCGGATGCCGCGTTGGCGGTTTGCGCACCCGCTCCCGCAATTAACATACAGGCCGAAAACAGGATGCAATTCAAAATGCGCATATCAATCCTCCACTATCCGAAGTTCTGCACAGAATCTATCAGACTGGCCTGGGCTCTTGGTTCATTCACCCGCAATCGTCATCTTGCCCACGAGTATGGAGCCGGTGCGGATGCCAGCGCGCACATCCACATCATTGCCGACGGCGATGATGTTTTGGTACATCGCCCTGAGATTGCCAGCGATGGTGATCTCTTCCACCGGGAATGTGATCTCGCCATTTTCCACCCAGAACCCGGCGGCACCGCGTGAGTAATCGCCGGTGACCGCGTTCACACCCTGGCCGATGAGTTCCGTAACTACCAGGCCGGTGCGCATATGCTGCAGCAGGCCTGCAAAGTCTTGTTCGCCGGGCTTGACGATCAGGTTGCGAACACCGCCTGCGTGACCAGTGCTCTTGAGTTTCAGCTTGCGTGCCGCATAGCTGTCCAGCAGGTAGGTGGTGGCCACGCCCCGGTCCACGATCTCGGCATCGCGGGTGGCGACGCCTTCGCTGTCGAATGACGCGCTGGCCAGCGCTTTCTTCAGGTACGGCCGTTCGGACAGTTGCACGAACTCCGGGAAGATCTTTTCACCGGCAGCGCCCAGCAGGAACGTGGACTGCCGGTACTGGGCACCGCCACGCATAGCGCCGAGAAAATGGCCGATGAAGCCGCGCGCCACCTCCGGCGTGAATAATACCGGTGATTCACGGGTGGTGAGCTTGCGTGCCTTCAGTCGTGCAATGGTGCGCTGCGCGGCCTTGGTGCCAACAGATTCCGGTGTTTCCATGTCGTGTGCGTCGCGCGCCGTGGTGTACCAGTAGTCGCGCTGCATGCCGCCGTCCTGCTTGCCGATGACTGCGCAGGTCAGGCTGTGGGTGCTGCTGGCATATCCGCCGACAAACCCGTGGCTGTTGCCGTATACCCGCAGGCCCTG
>JAJYBN010000206.1 GCA_021779005.1 Pseudomonadota bacterium | reverse complement strand
TTGTCAGCATTTTGACGGTGCGATCGGTCTGGCCTTTGTCCTTGATCAGGTAATAGAGCGCGCTGGCGAGACTGCCCAGAATGAACACAATAAACAGCAGGGCAAGTATGCGCATGGCGCGGTTTCCTCGGCAAAAACTCAGTCTAACCGGATTGCCGTCACGATGCATGGTTTGAGACTGCGCGCCGGCGGGTGGCAGTTTGCACCTGCGTTGTGGCCGACCGTGGCGGCGCTGTTTTTTTTCGTGCTGACGCTGTGGCTGGGCAACTGGCAGAGCGAACGTGCCGAAACCAAGCGCGCCCTGCAGGCGCAATACGATGCCGCTACGCAAGCCCCGCCGATTCATGTCGGCAAGAGCCTGCTGGCACGCGACGATTTGTTGTACCGCAAGATCGAAGTGCAGGGCCGCTTCGACGACGCGCACACCATCTTGCTGGATAACCGGGTACAGGGCGGCGTGGCGGGCTATCACGTGCTGACACCGCTGAAGATCGATGGCAGCCCGTTGGCCATCCTGGTCAACCGGGGCTGGATCGCAGCGGGTCGCTCGCGTGCGCAGCTGCCGGTGGTTCCGGTTCCGCTTGGCACGGTGAGGCTGGAAGGCATGGCGGTCGATCCGCATAGCCGGTATCTGGAACTGGCTCACGCTACGCCGCAGGGACGCGTCTGGCAGAATCTGGACTTTGCACGCTATACGGTTCTAACCGGCCAGACGCTGCAGCCCGTGCTGCTGCAACAGACGAATTTCCAGCCGGATGGCCTGCAACGCGACTGGCCGCGCCCCGATACCGGCGTCAGCATGCATCTCGGCTATGCCTTCCAGTGGTACAGTCTGGCGACGACACTGGCGGTGCTGTGGGTGGTGATGAATGTGAAGCGCGAGCGCAATGCCAACGCGTCAGCTGTGGACTGAATCGAGTATGCAATTAACTTCGCGCAGTAAATTCCTGTTCCTGATTGGCGTGTTCATGGTGCCGGTAGTGGCCGCCTATTTCGCCTATTTCGGCTGGCGCCCGGCGGGCCATGCCAATTACGGCGAACTGTTGAAGGTTGCGCCCTTGCAATCGACCGCCGGCAAAACGCTCGATGCTCATCCCTTCGATCTGGAAGCCTTGCAGGGCAAGTGGGTGATGGTGCATGTCGGGTCGGCGAACTGCGACGCGGCGTGCCAGCAGCAACTGTATTTGATGCGACAGGTGCGGATCACCCAGGGCAAGGATCAGTCGCGCATCGAGCGCCTGTGGGTGGTGAGCGACAGCGGCACCCCCGATTCGGTTGTGCTGCAGGCTCATCCCGGCTTGGTGGTGTGGCGGCCTGCCGATGCTGGTTTCGTCACTCAGTTTCCTGCGGTCCGGGAGCGGGGTGAGCATATCTATCTGGTCGATCCGCTCGGCAACCTGATGCTGCGGTTCCCCGCACAGCCGGATGCCAAGCGCATGATGAAAGACCTCAAGTTGTTGCTCAAAGCCTCCCAGATCGGTTGACCCCAACTCGACATGACGTTCTATCGCAAGCTTATTCTGGCCGCCCTTGTCCTGACCTTGTGTGTCGTGAGCCTGGGCGCGTATGTCCGCCTGTCCGACGCGGGGCTGGGATGCCCTGACTGGCCGGGCTGTTACGGCGCACTGACACCGCATCACGCGGCCGACGCCATCAATGCCGAACTGGCAGTGCGACCCGATGGCCCGGTGTCCCACGCCAAAGCCTGGAAGGAAATGGTCCACCGCTATTTTGCCGGCACGCTGGGGGTGCTGGTGCTGCTGATTTTTATGCTGGCCTGGCGCTTGCGGCGGGAGGCGAATGGTGGCCTTGGGCTGCCCTTGCTGTTGCTGGCGTTGATCGTGTTTCAGGCATTGCTGGGCATGTGGACCGTCACACAGATGCTGAAGCCGCTGGTGGTCAGCGCGCATTTGCTGGGCGGCATGGCCACGTTGTCCTTGCTGCTTTGGTTGTGGCTGCGCGAACGCGGGCAGGCCAGTCATGCCTATTTCGCCAGCGTCGATCATTTGCGGCGCGGCGCCGGCCTCGGGCTGTTGCTGGTCGTTGCGCAGATCGCACTGGGTGGCTGGGTGAGCACTAACTATGCGGCGCTGGCATGCACCGATTTCCCGCTGTGTCAGGGGGTGTGGGTGCCCGCCATGGACTTCGGGCATGGCTTTACCCTGCATCGCGAACTGGGGGAAACCGCCTCGGGAGACTTACTGCCGATGGCCGCTCTGACTGCGATTCACTGGACTCACCGCTTGATGGCCTTGCTGGTCAGCCTGGTTTTGGGCTGGCTGGTGGTGCGTCTGTTTCGAACCCCGGGCTATGCAGCCGTTGCCGTGGTCATCAGCATTCTGCTGTTGGTTCAGGTTTCGCTGGGGATCAGCAATGTCCTGCTCGGCCTGCCGCTGGCGGTGGCGGTGGCCCACAACACGGGCGCGGCGCTGTTGCTCGTCAGTCTGGTGTGGCTGAACTTCAAAGTGCGCAGGAGATAAGCATGGAATCCCTGATGATCGCGGGTGCGGCCTGTCGCTGCCAGCAGTTTCTGGCGCTGTGCAAGCTGCGCGTGGTGAGCCTGATCGTGTTCACGGCCGTGATCGGCATGTTTCTCGCCGTGCCCGGCTTGCCGGACTGGAATGCGCTCTGGGCGGGGACGCTCGGCATCGCGCTGGTAGCCGGCGCGGCTGCGGCGTTCAATTGCCTGGTCGAGCAGAAGATCGACGCCGTGATGGCGCGCACGCGCGCGCGTCCGTTGCCGCGCGGCGAACTGACAAGTACCCAGACGCTGGTGTTTTCCGGCGTGGTGGGCGGCGCCGGGTTGTATCTGCTGAACGCGTTCGTCAACCCGCTCACGATGTGGCTGACGCTGGCCACGTTTGTCGGCTATGCGGTGATCTATACGGCCATACTGAAGCCGGCCACGCCGCAGAACATCGTCATCGGCGGCGCCTCCGGCGCGATGCCGCCGGTGCTCGGCTGGGCGGCGGCCACCGGCGAAATTCACCACGATGCCCTGTTGCTGTTCCTCATCATTTTTGCCTGGACGCCGCCGCACTTCTGGGCGCTCGCCCTTTACCGCCGCGAAGAGTACGCCCGGGCCGGCTTGCCG
>JAJYBN010000205.1 GCA_021779005.1 Pseudomonadota bacterium | reverse complement strand
CAGTAAGAAGACTTGGCGAGAAGCTCAATACGATGCGCATCGGCGAACTCTGCCATGCTGTTGAATTGGAAATTTGGCGTCACTTCTTCGGTGGGTGCCCGGGTGGCACCGAATCCTTTCTGGGCATGACGCCGGTAGATCCAGTTGGTTGCAAGACCGAGTTTCTTCGCCGGGATATGATCGTGATACAGACTCTCAGCGGTATGTAATATCTGTGTCTTTTCGATGCCCATTGACGCAAGCCTATCCAACATGAACTGAAAATTGCGCAGATCAGGCTTGTAGCTGCCGATGTCCTGGGCGGTGAATATATGGTCGAACTCCACGCCCAGCCTAGCATTGGAATGGCGGAAGGACTTGCGATCAACGTTGGATAGGATCACCAATCGATAATTCAGCTTCAGGTATTTCAGGGTCGGAGCAGAATCTGAAAATGCGGGCCAGTGCCGGATTGAATGACCAAACGCTTTTGCATCCGCTTCGCTGGCATGTACGTCCCAGCTTTTTGCCATACGTCTCAGTACCCGCGCCAGTATCTCAGGATAGAGTAAATCCGGCGTCTCCTGTTCCTGGACCCACTCGTTTCGCCCGAATGCTTCGATGAGTTCCTGATCGCTGACCTGCAATCCCTCACGCTTGCGCCATGCTACCAGTGCCGCGCGTATACCAGTCTCCCAGTCGATGAGCGTGCCGTAGCAATCGAAGCTGAGCACCTTGAAATCGGTGAGCTTGGCCATGACGAGCCCGTTCAGAACGCGTTGAAGTCGGTGAGTTGCTTGCCAATCACCAGCTGGTGCACGGTCTCGGTACCCTCGTAGGTGATGACCGATTCCAGATTGAGGGCGTGGCGGATGGGGCAGAATTCGGTGGTGATGCCGGCACCGCCCAATAGATCGCGGGCATCGCGTGCGATATTAAGTGCCATGCGTGTGTTGTTCCACTTGGCAAGCGACACCTGCGCGGGCTGCATCTCGCCCTTGTCCTTGAGGCGCCCCAGTTGCAATGAAAGCAATTGACCGAGGGTGATCTGGCGTGCCATCTCCGCCAGCCGCAGTTGCACCGCCTGGTTATGGTTCAGCGGCCGGCTGAAGAGTTCACGGGTCTTGGTGTAGTCCAGCACTTCTTTCAAGCAGGCCTGCGCGGCGCCGATGACGCCCCAGCTGATTCCATAACGCGCCTGCGTCAGGCAGGACAGCGGGCCTTTGAGGCCTATTACCTTCGACAGCAGGTTGGCTTCCGGCACATGCACGTTGTCGAAGTACAGGGCCGAGGTCACCGAGGCGCGCAGCGACATTTTGTGATGCACTTCCGGCGCATCGAAACCTTTCATGCCCTTTTCCACCAGGAAGCCGCGGATGCCGTCATCGGTCTGCGCCCATACCACCGCCACATCGGCGATGCTGCCATTGGTAATCCACATCTTGGCGCCGTTCAGCACCCAGTCGCCGGCTTTCTTCTTGGCATGGGTCTTCATATTGCCGGGGTCGGAACCGCCGTGGGGCTCGGTGAGGCCGAAACAGCCGATGGCCTCGCCCTTGCCCATGGCCGGCAGCCAGCGCTGTTTTTGCTCGTCGGTGCCATAACTGAAAATCGGGTACATCACCAGGCTCGATTGCACCGACACGAAGCTGCGCAGACCAGAATCACCGCGCTCCAGTTCCTGGCAGATGAGTCCGTAGGCGACGCCGTTCAAGCCGGCGCAGTCATAACCCTGGATGGAGCTGCCCAATAGTCCCAACGATGCGATCTCCGGAATCAGCTCCTTCGGGAAGCGTGCCTTGTCGAAGCATTCGCCGATGATGGGCAGCACTTTCTCGTCTACGAAGCGGGCGCTGCTCGTCTGCACCATCTGTTCTTCTTCTGTCAGCAAGCCGTGGATATCATAGAGATCAAGTGGGTTCAGGGACTTCACAGGGTTCTCCGCATCGTCTGGACCGGATCGGTCGCGGACTATGGATGTTGTTATCTGGGTTTCCAATCAGGGTCACGTTCGGGATGTTCATGATACCCGAAGGTCATGACCGCTTCAGGGCGCGGCCGCTTTCTCAAGCGCGGCACGCACTTCCGGTGCATAGTCGAAGGCATCTGAAAAGACGCGCTCGGGATCGGCGCCTTTGAGCAGCAGGGACTGGCGCGCGCTGCGCACCATGACCGGC
Organism: Pseudomonadota bacterium; assembly: GCA_021779005.1. Classification (GTDB taxonomy): domain Bacteria; phylum Pseudomonadota; class Gammaproteobacteria; order Natronospirales; family REEB76; genus REEB76. The sequence goes on along the minus strand of JAJYBN010000205.1, from coordinate 966 downwards.
GGACCCGCCAGGTAGATGTCGTGGCAGGAAAATTCCCCATGGTCTGCGAGTACCGCTTCCTGCAAGCGCCCGCGGCGACCAGTCCAACGGTCTTGGGGTTGCGGTTCCGTGAGCACCGCTACGAAGCGGAATTCCGGCTGCTCCCGGATCCACTGTTCCACCAGCGTCAGCTCATAAAGATCTGTCTGGCAGCGTGCGCCCCAATACAGTGTCACTTGACGCTGGAGTTGATTTTCAAACAGATGCCGCAGCATGGCCTTGCAGGGTGCGAAGCCGGTACCACCGACGATCATCAGGATGGGCCGGGTGGAATCTGTCTGCAGATAGAAACTGCCCAACGGTCCCTGGATCTCCAGCAGCGCGCTTGGCTGCATGTGGCTGAACACGTCTGCGGAAAAGCGTCCGCCGGGAACCAGGCCCACATGGATCTCCAGCTGTGCGCTGTCATGCGGCGGATTGGCGAGTGAAAAACTGCGCCGCTGTCCACCCGGCAGTAGCACGTCGATGTATTGCCCGGGCAGGAACTTCAAGGTCTCCACCGGCGGCAGTTGCAGAGTCAGCGCCATCACATCAGGTGTCAGTGGCTGCATACGCGTCACCCGGCATGGCAGGGTCTTGATGGTGAGCTCGGCGGCGGCGTTGACTTCCTGCGCATCCAATACCAGATCGGTCTCCGGCACCGCACGGCACAAGAGCACATCACTGGCTTCGCGTTCGTGCGCAGTCAATCCCAATGGCAGGCCATGGGGGTAACGCACCCGGCCAGAAGCCAGATGCGCGCGGCATACGCCGCAGCTGCCGTTTCGGCAGCCGTCCGGCAGGTGCACGCCCTGGCGCAGCGCCGCGGCCAGCACGGTCTCGTCATCCCGCACCTGGAAACCATGGCCGCCGGGGTGCAGGGTTGCGCGATGAGGCATTTGCTTTCCCGCACCGATAGAATGCGTTCATTCTGTACCAAAATCGGGG
>JAJYBN010000204.1 GCA_021779005.1 Pseudomonadota bacterium | reverse complement strand
GCCACGCAGATCATCCTGCATGCCGCGCACCGAGGCTTCCGTCAGCACCCGTGTGGTCTCCTGGAAGGACGCTGCGGAGATGAAGGATTCGGTAGCCAATGACGCCTTGGTTATGCCGAGCAACACCGGTTCAAAATCCGCCGTGGTTTTGGCCTCCGCGGTCATCTTTTCGTTCTCATCCAGGGCCCGGCCGCGATCCATCTGCTCGCCGCGCAGGAAGCGGGTCTCGCCGGAGACTGCGATCTCCACTTTGCGCAGCATCTGGCGGATGATGACCTCGATGTGCTTGTCGTTGATCTTCACGCCCTGCAGGCGATAGACGTCCTGGATTTCACGAACCAGATAATCGGCCAGTGCGGTCACACCCAGCAGGCGCAGGATGTCATGCGGGTTGGGCTCGCCGTCAGCGATAATCTCGCCTTTCTCCACGCGCTCGCCTTCGAACACATTGACGGTGCGCCACTTGGGAATCAGCAATTCATGCTGGGCGTTGTCATCATCGGTGATGACCAGACGCTGCTTGCCTTTGGTGTCCTTGCCGAAGCTCACGGTACCGGAGTATTCAGCGAGAATCGCCTGTTCCTTGGGTTTGCGTGCCTCGAACAGGTCCGCGACCCGCGGCAGCCCACCGGTGATATCGCGGGTCTTGGAAGATTCCTGCGGGATACGCGCGATAAAATCGCCCACGCCCACGCGCGCCCCGTCCTCCACGTTCACGATAGCGCCAGGTGGCAGTTGATAATGGGCCGGGATCTCGGTTCCGGCCAGGAACATGTCGCGTTTCTTTTCGTCCACCAGTTTCACAGTCGGACGCAGGTCCTTGCCCAGTGTGCCGCGCATCTTGGGATCAGTCACCACGATGCTGGTCAGGCCGGTGATCTCGTCCATCTGGCGATTGACGGTGATGCCTTCCACGAAATCATGGAACTGCAGCGTGCCGGCCACTTCGGTGACGATGGGATGGGTATGCGGATCCCAGGTGGCAGCCAGTTGTCCAGCCTGCGCCTTGTCGCCGTCGGCCACCAGGATGCTCGCGCCATAGGGGATCTTGTAACGCTCACGCTCACGGCCGAACTCGTCGATGACGCCCAGTTCACCGGAGCGCGAGACCGCTACCCAGTGGCCCTTGGCGTGTTTCACGGTCTTGATGTTGTGCAATTTGATGCTGCCGACCGCCTTGATCTCGACGCTCGAGATGGATGCCGCACGTGATGCGGCACCGCCGATATGGAAGGTACGCATGGTGAGCTGGGTGCCCGGTTCGCCGATTGATTGAGCCGCGATCACGCCCACAGCCTCGCCGATATTGACACGTATGCCACGCGCCAGATCACGACCATAGCATTGGGCACACACGCCATAACGGGTGGCACAGGTGATCGGCGACCGCACTTTCACCTGATCCACACCCATCTCTTCCAGTTTCTCCACCAGATTTTCATCCAACAAGGTACCGGACTCCACCAGCAACTTCTTGGTGCCAGGTATAAAACAGGGTTCAACCAGCACTCGGCCGAGCACCCGTTCGCGCAGAGGCTCCACGACGTCGCCGCCCTCCACGATGGGCTTCATGTAGATCCCCTCGCCGGTGCCGCAATCCACCTCGGTGACCACCAGATCCTGGGCCACGTCCACAAGACGGCGCGTAAGGTAACCTGAGTTGGCGGTCTTCAAGGCGGTATCCGCGAGGCCCTTGCGGGCGCCGTGAGTTGAAATGAAGTACTGCAATACGTTCAGGCCTTCCCTGAAATTCGCCGTGATGGGTGTTTCGATGATGGAGCCATCGGGCTTGGCCATCAGGCCGCGCATGCCAGCCAGCTGGCGGATCTGGGCGGCGGAACCACGCGCCCCGGAATCAGCCATCATATAGATGGAGTTGTAGGATGGCTGGCGTGTCTTATTGCCCTTATGGTCAAGCACTTCCTCGCTGCCCAGCTTGTCCATCATGGCTTTCGCTACCTGGTCATTGGTGCGTTACCAGATGTCCACCACTTTGTTGTAGCGTTCACCGTTGGTGACCAGACCCGAGGCATATTGGTCCTCGATCTCCTTGACCTCGCTCTCGGCACTCGCCAGAATCCGGCCTTTTTCATCAGGTACCACCATGTCGTTCACACCGATGGAGACACCGGCGCGGGTCGCAAAGTTGAAGCCCGTGTACATGATCTTGTCGGCGAACACCACAGTTTCCTTCAGTCCCACGCGCCGATAGCAGGTATTGATCAGCGATGAGATGGCTTTCTTGGTCATGTCGCGATTGATCAATTCGAATGGTAGCCCCTTGGGAAGGATATCGGACAACAGGGCCCGGCCTACGGTGGTATCCACGCGGCGGGTACGGGTCTCGAACCCGCCGTCATCCTGTATCAGGTGATCGGTGATGCGCACCTTGATGCGCGCCTGCAGGTCGACATTACGATTTTCCCAGGCGCGGTGCACCTCGGCTACATCCACGAATGCCATACCCTCACCCTTGGCGTTGATGCGCTCGCGGGTCATGTAGTACAGACCCAGCACCACGTCCTGTGAGGGTACGATGATGGGGTCGCCGTTGGCGGGTGACAGGATGTTGTTGGAGGACATCATGAGCGCGCGCGCTTCCAGCTGCGCCTCGATGGACAATGGCACGTGCACAGCCATCTGGTCGCCGTCGAAGTCGGCGTTAAATGCGGTGCATACCAGCGGATGCAGTTGGATGGCTTTGCCTTCAACCAGTTGCGGCTCGAACGCCTGGATACCGAGTCGGTGCAGGGTAGGCGCGCGATTCAGCATCACCGGATGTTCACGGATGACCTCTTCAAGGATATCCCACACCTCCGGTCCTTCGCGCTCCACCATCTTCTTGGCGGCCTTGATGGTGGTGGCCATGCCGCGCAGCTGCAGCTTGGAGAAGATGAACGGCTTGAAGAGTTCCAGCGCCATCTTCTTGGGCAACCCGCATTGATGCAGCTTCAGCGCCGGGCCCACTACGATCACGGAGCGTCCGGAATAATCCACGCGCTTGCCGAGCAGATTCTGCCGGAAGCGGCCCTGTTTGCCCTTGATCATGTCGGCCAGCGATTTCAGCGGACGCTTGTTGGAGCCGGTGATGGCGCGGCCGCGACGGCCGTTGTCCAGAAGCGCGTCCACTGATTCCTG
>JAJYBN010000203.1 GCA_021779005.1 Pseudomonadota bacterium | reverse complement strand
GTCGCCAACGCATGACTCGGGGCCACTGTGGATGGCTAGTCCTTCAATGTATGACTCTTTCAATCACAACACCTTGCCGGTTTGACCGGCGCACGGAGAGCAAACATGACTACCACAGCCGAATTAGTGGCCAAAGCCAAAAGTAAGATCCGCGAAGTCACGCCGCAAGATATTGCCAAGCAGCTCGGCAAAGTGATGATCCTGGACGTCCGCGAGGCACACGAGTATGCCGCCGGCCATATCCCTGGCGCCATCAACATCCCGCGCGGACTGCTGGAATTCCAGATCGACCAGCATCCATCGCTCAATAACCGCAGTACTGAGATCGTGCTGCAGTGCCAGGGCGGGGGACGCTCGGCGCTGGCGACGGTGTCGCTGCAGGACCTGGGCTACAAACATGTGAGCAATCTGGCGGGTGGCTACAGCGCCTGGGCTGCGGCTGGGCTGCCGACGGAAAAATCCTGAGCGCTGCGTGCCCGAACACAATCACCCCCTGAAGCATTCAATCCCAGGTGGCATCCGCGCATTCCTGCTGGCGCTGCTGCTGACGCTGGGCTTTGCCGCGGTAGAAGCTATCGCTGGTGGCTGGGCGCATTCCCTGACACTGCTGGGCGACGCGGGCCACATGGCCACCGACGGCGTAGCCCTTGGCATCGCGCTGCTGGCTGCATGGGTAGCGCTCAGGCCGGCGTCCGAGCGCCATACTTATGGATTCGGTCGCATGGAAGTCCTGGCAGCCCTGGTGAATACCCTGTTGATGCTGGCGATCGCGGCAGCCATCGTCGCAGAAGCCTTCATGCGCTTCCAGCACCCGCCAGTGGTGCATGCGAAGGTTGTCATCATCATCGGCGCACTCGGCCTCATCATCAATGTCGCTATCTACAAAGTTCTGCAACACGGTGGCAATTCCCTCAACGTGCGCGCCGCCCTTCTGCACGTCCTGGGTGACATGCTGGGATCGCTGGCGGCGCTGATCGCCGGCATAGTGATCTATCTAACTGGCTGGTTCCCAATCGACCCGCTGCTGTCACTGTTCATCGCGGTGCTGATCCTGATCTCCGGCCTGCGGCTGCTGCGGGATGCAAGCCGGGTGCTGCTGGAAGGCGTGCCGCTTGGCCTGGATCTGGCCAAGATCGGACTTGGCATGGCAAGTGTAGACGGTGTGCGATCCGTGCATGACCTGCACATCTGGTCCCTGTCGTCGAACGAGATCTCCCTGTCGGCACATATCGTGATCGACGACATGGACGCGTGGCAGCCGGTGCTGCATCGTCTTCAGGAACATCTGCATGCGGGCTACGGGATAGAACATGCGACCCTGCAACCGGAGCCGACGGTGCTGGCGCGTATTCCGGTGGAGAGCCTGGGCAGACGTTCGTAAGCGCGTAGGCTAGAATCCGCGTGTTTACTTAATCACGGTTTGCAACGTTTAATCCGTAGTATAGAATCCTCACTGTCTCTTTCCCTTTGGGGATCTCTACAGCCAAATATGGCGTTGACATGGAGGTCAATATGAGGACTTTATTGATCCCATTGAGTATCGTCCTGACAGTGACCGCACTCGCGTTCACCTCGAGTGTTTTTTCCCAGGAAAGCAAGCCCAAAACTCCACAACAGCAAAAATTTGCTGACTGCGCCCATCTATCCAAGGGCATGAAGGGCGATGAACACACGAAGTTCATGAGCGTTTGCCTCAGTGGCAAGACTCATGAAATGAAGGTCCAAGCTGCTAATGAAGCCCATTCGACCAAAGAAGAAGAAACCAAGGAAATTGAGATCAAGAAAAAATCCACGAGCGCCATGACTGCGCAACGTGAGAAGATGAAAGCCTGCAATTCAGAGGCCAAGAGCAAGAACCTCACGGGTGATGAACGGAAGACATTCATGAGCGAATGCCTCAAGGGCGACAGCAAATAAACCTGTGCTGGCGTAAATCAGGGCGCAGTCTCTTACGGACTGCGCCTTGTTTTATTATCCGATTCAAATCAAGTCAGATTTAACGCCTGCTTCACCGCTGCCTACGCGGATATGCAACGGCCAGCTGACGGTCTTGATCACACCTGCATCCCAAAGCTTTACGAGTTTCCCGTTCAACGCATCCACCGGATCGCGACCGTTATTATGGATGAATTTCTGCACCGCCGACCAAGTGCGCAGATAAGCCAGAAACTGCTCTAGTGTCCAGCGCTGTTGCATATGCAATGCCGGCGCTGATAGTTCCTCGAACGGAAATTCCAGCGTGCGGTAACCGTCATCAATCAAGGTCCGCTCGGGTGGCCAGTAGGCATTGATTTCGCCGGTATAGAAAGCCTGTATGGTTGAGTCGATGGCGGATTCAATATGACACAGGCTGTAGCACCATACAGCGAGTACCCCACCCGGTTTCAGGACTTGTTTGACCTGTGCATAGAATACCGGCCGATCGAACCAATGCACCGCCTGGGCCACGGTAACCAGATCCACGGAGCGCGGTTCCAGTCCCGGTGATTCAGCACGCGCCTCCCGATAGTGCACGTGATGGTGCGGGAAGGCGCTTTCCAGCTGCTGTTTGCTGGGATCGGTGGCGATGATCCGGGCATAGTGCGCCGCCAGCCCCACCGCCGCTTGACCATTGCCGGTACCGCAGTCCCAAGCTACATCATGGCTGGGGGTGAGCGTTGCCAGCCAGGCAAACAACGCAACCGGATAGCGCGGCCGTGCCTCGGCGTAGGCCGTGGCATGGGCCGAGAAGTGGTCTTTGAATTTCAACACGTCATGCCAGGCGATTCACATCCAGCGCAAACATGACCCACATGGCCAGAAGCAGGAAATTGCTCAGGGCGTACACCGAGAATCGGTGCAATATCTTGTTGTAAGTCACATGGATGAGTGAATGCATCACCCGCAATGCCACATACATCCAAGCCATGGCCACCAGACTTTCCGTTACGTTGTGAGCCATGTACACAGCCAGGCACAGCACGTAGAACAGCACCGGCATTTCGAACAGATTGGAGAAGTTACGCCCCGCCAGGCGCACATCCACCGGCACGTCCGTGGATTCGCCTACCTTGAACTCACCCCGCTTCAGCCGCCCGGCGAAACCAGCGCTCCAGCGCTTGTAGGCCATGTACAGCATGATGATGAAGGTCCAGGTCACCAGTGCCATCA
>JAJYBN010000202.1 GCA_021779005.1 Pseudomonadota bacterium | reverse complement strand
AATCATCTTCAACCAATGGCAACTTTACTGGTTCACTCGCTTGTTCACAGAGTGCTTCCAGCAGCATCGGTCCCTGACCCTCGAAGCTGGCTTCGGTCGTGCAACCCACCAGGGCCGCCGCAGCGTCGAACAGACGTCCGACCGATGTAGTGATTGGGCAATGCATGTGTGCTTGCCAGGCTTTATACAAGAGTGGATCGGCATAGCGCGTACCTGCTCGCCACTGCGCAGCGCTTTCCCAGCACATGCCCAGAGCCGAACGCCAGGGTTCGCGGGCCGCGCGTTCGCCGCCCGGCAGGCGGAACGGTCGCAGGCTGGCCACGCGCCGCCACGCGCCGGGCTGTCCCAGCAAGGCTTCTCCGCCCCAGAGTGTATCGTCGTCACCAAGTCCCACTCCATCCCATGTAAAACATAAGCAGGGTTCAGTGAGGTTGTATTCACCCATCGCCGCAGACGCATGCGCATGATGGTGGTATACGGAAATCACTGGCAGTCCCGAGCGTTTCGCCCAGCGGGTATTGGGGAAATCCGGATGGGCATCGCAGACGATGGCTTCGGCATGGATGCCATACAGTTCCTGCAAGTCATCGGCCACTTGCCTGAACACCTGCTGGCCGCGTGCGCTTCCCAGATCGCCGATATGCGGTGAGATGACCACACGATCCTGCCAGGCCAGCGCCACGGTGTTCTTGAGGAAGGCGCCGGCCGCTAACAGTGGTCGTGATAAATGCAAGGGTAATGTGAGTTCCAATGGGGCGATACCGCGGCCGATACGCAGCGGGCGCATCGCGCCAGCCACGAACCGGAACACGGGATCATCCGCCGGGCGCTGGATGGGGCGGTTGTGATGCAGACAGGCATCCACCACCTTGCCTAGACGGCGTTCAACCTCCGCCGCATCGGTCAACACCGGTTCTCCGCTAATATTTCCTGAAGTGGCCACCACCGGCCGGCCGAAATCACCAAGCAGCAGATGATGCAGCGGGCTGTAGGGCAGCATGATGCCCAGTTCCTGGAGGCCGGGCGCGATGCCCGAGGCGATGGGCGCTTGCGGTCGGCGGCGAGCCAGTACGATCGGACGCATGGGATCCAGCAGCAGCGCTGCCTGCTCATCATTTAAGTGCACAATTTGGCGTGCAGCGTCGAGACCATCGCTGCCGATCAGTGGCAGCATCAGGGCCAGCGGTTTATGCGGGCGCTGCTTGCGCGCACGCAAACGCGCTACGGCTTGTTCATCGGCGGCATCGCACACCAAGTGATAACCGCCGATACCGCGCACCGCGATGATCTCGCCATTTTTAAGTGCGGACACACACGCGGCCAGTGAGGCCTCGTTACCCTCGATGATTCTCTCAGCATGCTTGTAACCCAGATGCGGCCCGCACACGGGACAGGCCAGCGGCTGCGCGTGGAAACGCCGGTCGAGCGGATTGCTGTATTCAGCCAGGCATTCTGGGCACAGGGGGAAATCCGCCATGGTGGTGTTGGGCCGATCGTAGGGCAAAGCACGGATCAGGGTGTAGCGCGGACCGCATTGGGTGCAGTTGATGAACGGATAACGGTAGCGGCGCGCTTTGTGATCCCGCAGTTCTTTCAGGCAGTCGTCGCACAGATAGTAATCCGGTGGCACATGGATGCTTGGCTGGCTGTCGGCGTGGCTGGCGCGGATGCTGAAGTCAGCATGGCCTTCGATGGGCACCGGATTGCTACACACCAGATGTGGTCGCGCCAGGGGAGGTGCCTGGCTCAGCAGTTCGTCGGTGAAGCGTTCGAGCGTGGGTGCCGATGCTTCGGCTTGAACATGCACCGAACCTGCATCGTTATAGACCCAGCCATGCACGCCATGGGTGTGCGCCAGACGATAGACGAACGGGCGGAAGCCGACGCCTTGCACGCGTCCATCGAGCACGATCCTGCGGGCTGCTAGGGTTGGTGTTTGCATTGGGGCGGATCACTCTGCACTGACGGTACGTAGGCCGGACGTGCGGCGGCCCAGCGGCTTCGCCGTGCGCTGCCTGTGACGCGCCAGATGCAGCGGTGTCCAGGCCTGCGGGATGCGATACACGAACTTGTAGCGGGCCACGTGGTAGCTGGGATCAAATCCGTAGAAATTCAGTTGCATGTGGCGCAATTCTTCATCGCGGTAACGTTGCAGCGGTTGTAGTGCCTCGTCCCGGGTAAGACGTTGGCGCTTGGCATCCAGCAGTGGCTGGAATGTCTTGTCATTTGCCAGTTCGCCGGCGAACGCTTCGATGTGCGTATGAAACTGCAGTTCATCGTTGGCGAGACAGCCATCGATGAGTCCCATGCGTACGGCATCTTTTGCTAGCAGCGGCAGACGATGATCCATGATTTTATGGATACCATCGCTACCGACGCGTTGCGGCAGCAGGTAGGTCCAGTATTCAGAACCGTAGAGGTTGCCCATGTTCTTGTAATGTGGGTTGAAGATGACGCCGTCGCGCGCATAGATGCGATCGGCTGCCAGTGCTAGGAACATGCCGCCCGCAGCGACGTTACCGCCGATGGCCGCGAGCGTCAGATGCTCGTCAGTGGTGATGATCTCGCGGCACAGATCGTCCATTGCATTGATGTTGCGCCATGACTCATCGGCCGGACTATAAGCTGCTTCGATGTTTGTCAGGTTGAGTCCATTGCTCCAGAAATCCTGGCCGCCCATGAGCACGATCACACGCGTGGGGCGTTGACGCGCACGCCGGTAAGTCTCGAGTAGACGCAGGCATTGAGAGGTACTCATGGCGCCGTTATAGAAATCGAAGTACAGGTAACCGACGGTGTCTTGTTCCAGATAGCGGATCTCATCCATACCATCCGAGATCAGATCTTTGCCATGTATGGATTTCAGTTTCTGGATGACATCCGGATGGTTACCCAGGACCTGGCTTGCGGGCAGCTTCAGGGTCTGCTTTCCGGGAATGATTTCTTTCAAGTAACCAATCCACACGGCCCCATCACGGGTTGCACGACACACAGCTTCCCCGCAGCGCGCGATCAGTTCCCCGGGTGTGCCATGCAGCTGCTTTTCCTGCCGGGCATCGAACAATCGCACATGCAGTCCGCAAAGCTCATCTTCGACACCCGGATCACCGTCGCTGGCGTAGAGTTTGCGCAGCACCGTATCAGTCGTATCAT
>JAJYBN010000201.1 GCA_021779005.1 Pseudomonadota bacterium | reverse complement strand
TAGTAATCCGCAACCGACCATTCGTAATCCGCCAGCCGGTCGCGCAGGAATATCATGCGCTGGCGCGCGTCTGCGGCGTACTTGGTATCGGGGAATTTCTGCAGCAGCAGCTGGAATGCCTGGAACGATTTCTGTGCGTCGGAGGGGTCACGCTGGTAGTTATCATGGCCGAACACGCGCATGAGTGGACCAGGGTCTTTGTCGAAGTACGCTACACCCTTCATGTAATAGGCATAATCCACGTCCGCATGGCGCGGGTGCTCGCGGATGAAGCGGTCGGCGGTATCCTCGGCCGTGTCGTAGTTGGCACTCATGTAATTGGCATAAATGAGGTCCAGTTGCGCCTGGGTGCCGTAGACGTCGAAGGGGAAGCGTGCTTCCAGCGTCTGCAGTCGGCTGATGGCGCTCTTGTAGTTACCAGCCGCCAGATTGGCCTGAATACCCTTATAGAGCAGCGCGGCCGACAGGTTTTTGTCTTTGGATGCCTGGGAAGCACAGCCCGCGAGCAGCAGGGCCGCGGCCATAAAGGTCAACAGATCGAGGCGGAGTCGCATGTTAGGACAATCCTGACGGGGATGAGAATCGCAAGAGACGCCAAGTATAACGTAAACTGCCTCCATCCTCTCCAGATACGGCGCGCCATGAGACGACCTGCGGTGAAGGAATGCCTGATTCCTGTCGAGCTGGCCGGACAGCGGTTCGACCAGGCACTGGCGCAGCTGTTCCCGGAATATTCCCGCAGCCGACTGACGCGCTGGGTGCGCGACGGGCATGTGCTGCTGGATGAACGCACCCCGCGGCCGCGGGATTCAGTGATGGCGGGCCAGCGGGTGCGCCTCACTCCGGTGGATGAGGTGCTGACAGAACTGGTGCCTGAACATTTGCCGCTGGATATCGTGTTCGAGGATGCCGCCCTCATCATCGTCAATAAGCCGGCGCGGCTGGTGGTACATCCGGGTGCCGGCAATCCCGCCGGCACGCTGCAGAATGCGCTGTTGGCCTATGCGCCAGAACTGCTGCACGTGCCGCGCTGTGGCCTGGTGCACCGACTCGACAAGGATACCTCCGGCCTGCTGGCCGTGGCGCGCACCCTGGAAGCCCACACCCAGCTGGTGGCGGCGTTGGCGGCCCGCCAGTTCGAGCGTGAGTACGAAGCCGTGGTGAACGGGGTCATGACCGGTGGTGGCACTGTGGATGCCCCCATCGCACGCCACGGCGTGGACCGCAAACGCATGGGCGTGCGCGAAGGTGGCCGTGTGGCTGTGACGCACTATCGCGTCATCAAGCGCTACCGGGCGCATACCTATATATCAGTGAAGCTGGAGACCGGCCGTACCCACCAGATCCGCGTGCACCTGACCCACATCCACCATCCGCTGGTGGGCGATCCGGTCTACGGACGGCGGTTGATGATCCCCGCGAATGCGACCGTCAGCCTGAGCGAGGAATTGCGCAGCTTCAAACGCCAGGCCTTGCACGCACGCCGGCTCGGGCTCGCGCATCCCACAATCGGCAAGTTCATGCACTGGGAGGCGCCGCTGCCTGATGACCTGCAGCGTTTGCTGCATGCACTCGCGCTGGATCTGCAACGGTTTCCCGGTCATGCGGGCTGAGTGGATCGTACCCGACTGGCCGGCGCCCGCGAGGGTGCGCGCCGTGAGCACCACGCGCACCGGCGGCGTGAGTACCGGCGCGTATGCCGCGCTGAATCTGGGCACGCACGTGGGCGATGCGGTGGAATCCGTGGCCGAAAACCGGCGACGCTTGTATGTCGAACTTGATCTCCACGAACAACCACGCTGGTTAAAACAAACACATAGCGCAAAAGTGGCGCATTTAAATGGCCATGCTCCTCAAAGGTCACCCACAGCTGACGCCGCTGTTACCCAATCATCTGGTGAAGTCTGCGTTGTCATGACCGCGGATTGCCTGCCGGTAGTGTTCTGCGACCGAAACGCTAACACGGTGGCTGCTGCGCATGCAGGCTGGCGCGGCATGGCCGCTGGTGTGCTGGAAGCTACGCTTGCAGCCATGCAAACACCAGCAGAAAATATTCTCGCCTGGCTGGGTCCAGCCATCGGACAATTGGCCTATGAAGTGGGTGATGAAGTGCGTGCTGCACTCACGCGTGGACAACCACTGGCCGAACTGGCATTCGAACCCTCGGAAACGGGCAAATGGTTGTGCGACCTGTACCTGCTGGCCAGTCAGCGCTTGCAGCGGGCCGGTATCAAGCATGTATACGGCGGCGGTTTTTGCACCTGCACAGAGCATGAACGTTTCTTTTCCTACCGGCGCGACGGCGAATGCGGGCGGATGGCGACCATGATCTGGCTTATACCCTGATCCAATATTCACACTGCATCAGGCGAGTCATGGATGACATCCGATGTACTAGATTTTTCCAGTTGTGCCTGTGCTTCTATCCAGCGTGTCTCCACATCTTCAAGTTCCGGAACAATCTGTGCATGTCTTTTCAGGCTTTCAGCCAGTAATATTTTGTTGGAATCAACATAGGTATTTGCATCTGCCAGTATGGCGTCCAATTGCGTCTTTTCCGCAGTCAGCGTTTCCAATGCCTGTTCCAGGCGCGCGAGTTCCATTAGCAGGGGCTTGCGCAACTCTGCCAGAAGCTGGCGTTGCTGTGCCTCGGTACGCCGCTTTTCCTTGCGGTTTGCGCTGGACGTGTAATTCCTGTAGTTGCCTTGTGTCGCTGTGCGTTTCACAGTCGCCTGGTTGACGAGCCAGTCACGATAATCATCCAGATCACCATCGAAGGTCTGCAGCCCGCCATGTGCCACCAGCATGAACTGTTCGGCAGTAGCGCGTAGCAGGAAACGATCATGCGATACCAATATGAGTGTGCCTTCAAACTCCGCCAGTGCCAGGGTCAGGGCATGGCGTGTTTCCAGATCAAGATTGTTGGTGGGCTCATCCAGTAGCAGCAGGTTGGGCTGTCGCCAGATGATGAGAGCCAGAGCCAAGCGCGCTTTCTCGCCACCTGAGAACGGCCCCACGGGTGACATCGCCATCTCGCCGTGGAAGTTGAACGATCCGAGGAAATCGCGCAGTTCCTGCTCGCGCGCCCTGGGGGCGATGCGTTGCAGATCGCGCAGGGCAGGGGCGTCAGCCTCGCTTAGTTGCGAACCTGCGCCGGGCCTACGGGAAGCTCGTCGAGGTCGTCGGTATCGAAATTGG
>JAJYBN010000200.1 GCA_021779005.1 Pseudomonadota bacterium | reverse complement strand
CACCCTTGGGCTGGGCAAACTCATCGCCTTCTACGACGACAACGGCATCTCCATCGATGGCGAGGTGCGCGGCTGGTTCACGGACGACACCCCCAAGCGCTTCGAAGCCTATGGCTGGCACGTGGTGCCGGACGTGGATGGGCATGATGCGGTGGCCATCAAGCGCGCCATCGAAGAGGCGCGTACGGTCACCGACAGACCCACGCTCATCTGCTGCAAGACCGTCATCGGCTTCGGTGCGCCTCACAAGCAAAATACTAAAAATGCCCACGGCGAAGCCCTGGGTGAGGAAGAAGTGGCGGCCGCACGCATGCAGCTCGGCTGGAAATTCCCCGCCTTCGAGATTCCACCGGAGTATTACGCCGGCTGGGATGCGCGGCCGCGCGGCCGGGCCTTCGCTGGCAACTGGACCGCATTGCTGGATGCCTATCAAAAGTCCTACCCGGAACTGGCGCTGGAATTCGCCCGCCGCCAGCAGGGCGAGCTGCCCCCGGACTGGCCGGAGATGTCCCTGCAGTTCATCAACAGCAGCGCCGCCCGCGGCGGCGAGATGGCGAGCCGCAAGGCTTCCCAGAACGCGCTCGATGCTTACGGCCCACTGCTGCCGGAACTGATCGGCGGTTCAGCCGACCTGACCGGCTCCAACAACACCCTGTGGAAGGGTTCGCGCCCCATCAGCCGCCAGGACTTCGGCGGCAACTATATATACTTCGGCGTGCGCGAGTTCGGTATGTCGGCGATCCTCAATGGCATGGCGTTGCACGGCGGCTTCATCCCCTACGGCGGCACCTTCCTGACTTTTTCCGATTACGCCCGCAACGCACTGCGCATGGCGGCGCTCATGGGCGCCGGCAGCATCTTTATATATACGCATGATTCCATCGGCCTGGGCGAGGACGGTCCCACCCACCAGTCCATCGAACATCTCACCGGCTTGCGCATCATTCCGGGCATGGAGCTGTGGCGGCCCTGCGATGACGTGGAGACTGCCGTGGCCTGGGCCGCGGCCATCGAGCGCCGGCGTGGTCCCACGGCACTGGCATTGTCGCGCCAGAGCCTGCCGCATTTCGAGCGCACGCCGTTGCAGTTGGAGTCCATCCGCCGCGGCGGCTATATCCTGCACGAGTGCCAAGGTACTCCGGCCGCTATCATCATCGCCACCGGTTCGGAAGTCGCGCTGGCCGCGAATGCCGCCAGCCAACTGGCGGAACGCGGTGTGGCCGTGCGGGTGGTATCGATACCCTGCACCAGCGTGTTCGACGCCCAGGATGTGAGTTATCGTGAGCATACACTGCCGCCGGCCGTGAAAGCGCGGGTGGCGGTGGAGGCGGGCGTCACCGAATACTGGCATCGCTACGTGGGACGGCATGGGCGCATCATCGGTATCGACCGTTACGGCGAGTCCGCGCCCGCCAAAGAATTGTTCGAATACTTCGGCTTCACCGTGGACAACGTGGTGAAGGCGGTGGAAGCGGTGCTCAAGAAAGACAAGACACAAGATGCCTAGTGCTGCGTGCAGCACGGGCATGACCATTATCTTTTTTCCGAGCAGAACTCGGGTCTATGACTGAACCAGTTGAGGAGTGAAGCATGGCAATCAAAGTTGGAATCAACGGTTACGGCCGCATCGGGCGCAACATCCTGCGTGCACTCTACGAGAGCAAGCGCAACAACGAGATCAAGATCGTGGCCATCAACGACCTGGGTGATGCGGCCACCAACGCGCATCTCACCCGCCACGACACCACCCACGGCAAGTTTCCCGGCACGGTGGCCGTCGAGGGCGATAACCTGCTGGTGAACGGCGACAAGATCCGGGTGTTCGCGGAACGCGACCCGGCCAAGATCGCCTGGGGCAGCGTCGGCGCCGACATGGTGCTGGAATGCACCGGCCTGTTCGCCAGCAAAGCCAAGGCTTCGGCGCATATCCAGGGCGGTGCCAAGAAAGTCATCATCTCGGCGCCGGGCGGTGAGGATGTGGATGCGACCGTCGTCTTTGGCGTCAATCACAAGATCCTCAAGGCCTCGCACACGGTGATCTCCAACGCCTCCTGCACCACCAATTGCCTGGCGCCGCTCGCCAAGGTGCTGC
Source organism: Pseudomonadota bacterium (assembly GCA_021779005.1). Classification (GTDB taxonomy): domain Bacteria; phylum Pseudomonadota; class Gammaproteobacteria; order Natronospirales; family REEB76; genus REEB76. Next base: position 1,110 of record JAJYBN010000200.1, on the reverse strand, counting down.
ACGAGAAGGTCGGTATCCTCAGCGGCCTGATGAACACCGTGCATTCCTACACCAACGACCAGGTGCTGACCGACGTGTTCCACAAGGACCTGCGGCGCGCGCGCTCGGCCACGCATTCCATGATACCCACCAAAACCGGCGCGGCTGCCGCCATCGGCCTGGTGATCCCGGAACTCGCCGGCAAACTGGATGGCTTTTCAATCCGTGTACCGACCATCAATGTCTCGATCGTGGATCTCACCTTCACAGCAGCCCGCGATGTGAGCAAGGAAGAGATCCATAAGCTGATGCAAGCCGCGAGCCAGGGCGAGCTCAAGGGCATCCTCAACTACAACGACCAGCCGCTGGTGTCGGTGGATTACAACCACGATCCGGCGTCCTGCACCTACGATGCCTGGATGACCCGGGTACTGGGCCGGCTGGTGAAAGTCTGCGGCTGGTACGACAACGAATGGGGCTTCAGCAACCGCATGCTGGATACCACCGTGGCCTTGTGGAACGCAAAGTAAAAGCACAGCTACCGGACGCGACCGCATGACGCTCATCAAGATGATCGACCTGGATCTGCGCGCCAAGCGTGTACTGATCCGGGAAGATCTGAATGTGCCGCTGGATGACACTGGCCGCATCAGCAGCGATGTGCGCATCCGCGCCGCATTGCCCACGATCCAGTACGCCATCAAGGCAGGCGCCTGCGTCATGCTGATGTCGCATCTGGGTCGCCCCAAGGAAGGCGCCTACAATCCTGCGCTGTCTCTGGCAACCGTGGCCGAACGGCTCACGGAGCTGTTGGGCGTGAAAGTGCCGCTAGTGCGCGACTGGATTGATGGCGTGCAGGTGGCGCCCGGCGCCGTGGCGCTGCTCGAGAACGTACGCTTCCTCAAGGGTGAGAAGCAGGATGATGAGACGCTGGCCAGACACATGGCCGCGCTCTGCGACATCTATGTGATGGATGCTTTCGGCACCGCGCATCGCGCCGAAGCCTCCACCCATGGGGTGGCGAAATTTGCGGCGCTCGCCTGTGCCGGGCCCTTACTGACGCGGGAACTGGAAGCTCTGAGCCGGGCGCTGGAACATCCGGCACGGCCGCTGGTGGCCATTGTAGATCGG
>JAJYBN010000199.1 GCA_021779005.1 Pseudomonadota bacterium | reverse complement strand
AACTGGCGCATAACCTCGAGCTGACAGTAACGGCGGAAGGCGTGGAGAATGGCGAGAACTTCGAGCGGCTGCGGGCACTCGGCTGCGACGCCATGCAAGGCATGTATATCAGCATGCCCATGAAAACCAAAGAACTGGCCGCGTGGATGAAGGACTGGCAGACAACTTTGAAGCGGCAGGGAGCCGCCTGAGAACGCTGCTGCAATCCGGCCGGATTCTCGGGCGATGCGCGCCGTCCCTGTCTAAAAGAGCGTAAACTTGCGCCTCCGCGCCATGCGGTGCGTTTCCCCAAAATCTAACGGAGGATTGATTATGTCCCTGTCCATGTACCAGGCTTCGCTGCCGGTATTCATTCGCATGCTCAACAATCTCTCGGCGCTGCTCAAGAAGGGTGAAGCCCACGCCCAGACCCGGAAGATCGATCCGGCGGTGTTCACCGGCGCGCGCCTCGCGCCCGACATGTTCCCGCTGGTACGCCAAGTGCAGATTGCCACCGACCAGGTCAAGGGCTGCGCCGCACGGCTCGCGGGCATGGAAGTACCTGTGTACGAAGACAAGGAACAGAGCTTCGCGGACCTGTATGCACGTATCGACAAGACCGTGGCATTCCTTAAGACCATCAAGCCGGCGCAGATCGATGGTTCCGAAGCGCGCAGCGTGCAGCTGCCAATGCGCGACAAGACCCTCACGCTCAAGGGTCAGGACTACCTGTTCGAGCGCGTGTATCCAAATTTCTTCTTCCACGTGACCACTGCTTATGCCATCCTGCGGCATAACGGCGTGGATATCGGCAAGGGCGATTTCCTGGGCGCCTGATTTATTTGCCTGGAGAGTAAAGGCCGCTCCCATCTGCGGTCTAAATAGGTCGATGCAACACTAGCGCGAACCCTACCTGCAGCATTCCTAGAGGTTAAACCCGATTGCAGGCGTCGAGTCTAACGGAATCACGTACTGTATAGATCTCATCGAATGCAGCCGGAAAGACTGGTCTCCAAGGGAAAAGTGTTGTCGGCTCAACAGACTAGCTGAGTGTTGCGTCGATCGGTTGAAATGGCATCAGGGAGCGGCCTTTCGCTTATCTGAGACCCGCTTCAGTTCAATGGCGGCAGACGCGGATGATGATCCGTATACGGCGGTCGTGGATACACCGGCGCCGGGTGTTCCTTCAGTTCCTGCATCAGCACCTGCACGGCTTTCTCCAGCTGCGGGTCGTGGCCTTCGCGTACCAGCTTAGGATCCTGCCAGACTTCGATGTTAGGTGCGATGCCGTGGCCTTCCACTTCCCACTGGCCGTGCAATCCATAGATGGCCCAGCGCGGCGCGGTGATGCGCCCGCCGTCCATGAGTTGCGGATAACCGCCGATTCCCACCAGTCCTCCCCAGGTACGCATGCCGATGAGCGGTCCGATGTCCATGCGCTTGAAATACCAGGGCAGGGCATCACCGCCGGAGCCCGAGAACTGGTTGATGAGCATGGCCTTGGGACCGAATATCGCCTGCGTAGGCTCGGTGTAGTCCTGACCCTCGCGAGTGGCGACCCGGCTCATGGGTCTCCGTATCAGGTTATCGACGATGTAATCTGCAAGTTGACCGCCATGGTTATAGCGCTCATCGATGACTGCTCCGAGCTTTTGGGTTTGCGCGAAGTAATAGCGGTTGAAATTGCGGAAGCCGCCGCCCCCGGTATCCGGCAGATACACATAGGCGAGCTTGCCGTCGCTGAGTTTGTCCACCAGGTGCCGGTTGTGCTCGATCCAGTTGAGATTACGCAGCGGAAACTCATCAGCGATAGGCACGACGGTCACGTCACGTGCGTCCTTTCCGTCCGCCTTGGGTCCCACGCGCAGCACGGTTTGCAGTCCGACAGTGCCGCGGAACAGGCTGTATATGTTTTCCTGATCGTTTAGGTTGCGGCCGTTTACCGCCAGCAGGTATTCGCCGGCTTGCACGTTTACGCCCGGCTGGGTCAGTGGGGCCTGCAGCTGCGGGTTCCAGTTCTCGCCGCCGTAAATCCTGCTGAAACGATAGTGTCCATGCGCCACACTGTAGTCGGCACCCAGAAGTCCTACGCTTACATTCTGCATCTCCGGTTGCTGCCCGCCACGCACGAACATATGACCCACTGAGAGATAGGACAGCATCTTGCGGAACAGGAAATTCAGATCATCGCGACTGGCGATGCCGTCCAGGTACGGTGCGAACCGCTGTTCGGCCAGTTTGATGTCCAGACCATGGAAATGCGGATCGTAGAAGAAGTCGCGTTCGATGCGCCACACTTCTCCGTGCATCTGCCGCCACTCCGCCCGCGGCACCACCCACACTTGCATGTCTGCGGTCTTGAGTTTGCCTTCACCGGGTTTCGGTGGCGCATCGGTCTTGGCGATGAACCAGTCGTCCTTGATCTGGTAGAGCATCTTCTCGCCGTCGAAGGCCAGAGTGAAATTATTTACACCCTGCAGAAATGTATCAGTCTTGCGCTTGTCCAGGTCGAATTTGACGATGCTCAGCGGTATCGAATCCTGGCCTATCGCCACGATTGGCGCTTGTTGCAGAAACAGTTCCCCGGATTTGCCGGCGGCCATGCCCACGTAATTGACATGGGGGATCGGCAATGCCAGGGTGCGCTGTAGCAGGCCATCAAAATCGATACGCACGTCTACGGGTTTGTCGGCTTGCTTGCCCTTGTCTTTATCCTTGCCATTATCATCCGTTGGTTTCTCCGGAGTAGTTTTCTCATCGCCACTTTGTGGCGCCAGCGGTGAGGGCAGGTCACGGCGCAGCACTGCGACGTACACGCTGCGGGTCACCGGATGGGCTTCGCTGGTCATGTTCAACCAGCCGGTGCTGAGTCCCATATCGGTACTGGCTGTGAAGTACAGATACTTGCCGCTCTTGTCCCACACAGGATAAAGACAGTCACTCATGCCATCGGTAATCTGTGTGACCTTGCCGCTGGCCAGCGCATACACGAATACCGCGCGCAGATGGTTGGTGAGCTGCTTGGTGGGGAGGATCGAGATCTTCCCGGGGCGCGGCAGGCGGTGATACTCGAGTGCGTTCTGCTTGAGCTGCTCGTCCACCGCCGCTTCTCCTCGACCCCGGGGAAAAATTATAGCAACCTTGTTCGTATAATCCGCTGCACCAGCCGGCCACCGCCTTGAATTTCCCCCGCATGCTGGCGGCGCGCCGCGCCGCCGAAATCGAGCCCTTCC
>JAJYBN010000198.1 GCA_021779005.1 Pseudomonadota bacterium | reverse complement strand
ACGCCCAGGCTGATGAGGGTGTACATGTTCAGGCTGCGATTGGCCAGCGAATGCCAGGCGCGCACCAGGAATGGCCGGCCTCCCCAGATTACCACCGGTGTTGCCAGCACGAACTCGCTCCAATCCCATGGACTCCCCCGGAAATACTGACAGCAGCGGGTGCAAGATGGTCGAGCGCATGGCGATCAGCACCAACGGGATGCTCAGTATCACACTGACCCAGAAGCGCCGGGTCATGGAACGCAATTCAGGATCGGCTGCCTGCGGTCTGACAGGGCCCATCGATTCCAGCGCCATACAACACTTCGGGCAGGCCCCCGGATGAGCCTGCACCACTTCCGGATGCATCGGGCAGGTCCATTGCTGCATGCCAGATGCACTGTCAGTGTGACTGGGCGCGGAACCCAGCGGATGAGCTTGGGCACGATGGCGCGACGCCGCCGAAATGCCGCTCGTATAGTCTTGTGATGATTTCAGGAATTTTTCGAGGCAACCGGAGCAACAGAAATAATATGATTGCGCCTGATAGTCCGTCTTACGGGGGCTGTCTTTACGCACATGCATGCCACAGACTGGATCAAGCCTGACATTCTTTTCAGTTTCACGTGTAGTGGGCGTTTGGCTTCCAACAATCATGGATACTCACCAGTGAACAATACACCCGCCGCTTGAAGAAAGATTCGGGAGACGCACACTTAATAAACTGGCTTCATCAAAATACACAACTAATTTGATGATTGGCAATAATCTCATCAACACTCGGTGACATTCACTGCCAGACCACCGAGCGAAGTCTCCTTGTAGATGCTGCGCATGTCGCGTCCGGTCTGGCGCATGGTGGCGATGACCTGGTCAAGCGATACGCGGTGCTGGCCGTCGCCGTGCTGGGCCAGGCGCGCGGCGTTGATAGCTTTCACCGCGCCCATGGCGTTGCGTTCGATGCACGGGATCTGCACCAGGCCGCCGACCGGATCGCAGGTCAGCCCCAGGTTGTGCTCCATGCCGATCTCGGCGGCATTTTCAATCTGTCCGTTGCTGCCGCCCATGGCGGATACCAGGCCACCGGCCGCCATGGAACACGCCACACCCACTTCACCCTGGCAGCCCATCTCGGCTCCGGAGATGGAAGCATTCTCCTTATACAGGATGCCGATCGCCGCTGCCGTCAGCAGGTAACGCAGGATACCCTCGTCATCGGCACCCTCCACGAAACGCAGGTAATAGTGACCGACTGCCGGGATGATGCCGGCCGCGCCGTTGGTGGGCGCAGTCACCACCCGTCCGCCGGCGGCGTTTTCCTCATTGACCGCCAGCGCCCACAGATTCACCCAGTCCATGGCATCCAGCGCCGTGATCTTCTGTTGCTGGGAAAGATCGCGGTACAGCTTGGGTGCGCGCCGGAAGACGTGCAGGCCGCCGGGCAGTTCGCCCGACTCGCGCAGTCCGCGCTGCACGCATGCCTGCATCACCTGCCAGATCTTCGACAAACCCGCCCGTGTGTCTGCTTCGTTGCGCCAGCTCTTTTCATTCTCCAGCATTAGCTGGTCAAGGCGCAGATGATGCTGTTCGCAGAGCACCAGTAACTGCTCAGCCGTGGTGAAGGCATGGGGCAAGTCCACTTCTGCTGCCGCAGCATCGCCCTCATCATCATTACCGCGGATGATGAAACCGCCACCGATGGAATAGAACTCGTCCTTGAGAAGCGCCTTGCCAGCGGCATCCAGTGCCGTGAATCGCAGGCCATTGGAGTGTTTGGGCAACACCTGATCCTTGTGGAACAGCAGATTCAAAGGTTCATCGAATGCGATCTCGTGCTTGCCGAGCAGATTGATCCTGCCGCTGCTGCGTATATGCGCCAGCCGTTGATCGATTTTATCCGGATCCACTTCATCGGGTGTCTCACCTTCGAGACCCAACAATAGTGCGCGGTCGGATCCATGACCTTTGCCGGTCAATGCCAGGGAGCCGTAGAGTTGGGCCACCACCTGTGCCGTGTTGTCCAAAAGATGCTTGCCCTCCAGATCCAGCAGGAACTGGCGTGCGGCACGCATGGGACCCACGGTATGCGAGCTGGATGGCCCGATACCGATCTTGAACATGTCAAAAACACTTATGGCCATATGCGTGCTGCTCTCACCCATCACCCAGCGACAGCAGGGAGGTATTGCCACCCACCGCTGCAGTATTGATGGTGATGGTACGCTCCGTGGCAAAACGCAGCATGTAATGCGGCCCTCCGGCCTTTGGTCCGGTCCCCGACAGTCCCTGTCCGCCGAAGGGCTGCACACCCACGACCGCACCGATCATGTTGCGGTTGATGTACACGTTGCCAACACGGATACGGCGCTGGATGTACTGTGCCTGGCTGTCGATGCGCGAATGCACACCCAGCGTCAGGCCAAAACCGGTGCGGTTGATGCTGTCTATGACTGCGTCCAGTTCGCTGGCCTTGTAACGGATCACGTGCAGTACTGGACCAAATACCTCATGCTTCAAAATATCCAGTGATGGTAGTTCGACTGCCATGGGGGTCACGTAGGTACCGCTGGCGCAATCCGCCGGCAGCTTGAGCTCGCGTAGTACCTTGCCCTGGCGACTGATCCACTGCTTGTGCTCGTCGAGACCCTGCTTGGCCGTGGCATCGATTACCGGACCCACGTCGGTGTCGAGGTAAGCAGGATCGCCGATGCGCAATTCGTCAAGATAGCCGCTCAGCACTTCGATGACGCGCGGCGCGATCTCCTCCTGCACGAACAGCACACGCAAGGCCGAGCAGCGCTGCCCGGCGCTGTTGAAAGCGCTGGCGACCACATCCAGCACCACCTGTTCCGGCAAGGCTGAGGAATCTACCAGCATGGCGTTCTGGCCGCCGGTCTCGGCGATCAGGGCCGGGATGATACCGTCGCGATTGGCGAGGGTCTGGTGGATGATCTTGGCGGTCTCGGTGGAACCGGTGAATGCCACACCGGCGATGCGCGCATCGGCCACCGCATGCTGCCCCACCACCGAGCCGCGGCCGGGAATGAAATGCAGCACCTCACCCGGAACGCCCGCTGCGTGCAGCAAACGCACGGCGTGCGCGCCTATCAGCGAGGTTTGCTCGGCGGGCTTAGTAAGCACCGTATTACCGGCGGCCAGTGCCGCGCTCATCTGGCCGGTAAAAATCGCCAGCGGAAAATTCCAGGGACTGATGCATACGAATACACCGCGGCCCTGCAACCAAAGTTCGTTGGATTCGCCGGTGGGACCGGGCAGCCGCTGCGGC
>JAJYBN010000197.1 GCA_021779005.1 Pseudomonadota bacterium | reverse complement strand
GTTTTCCACCACGATGATGGCGTCGTCCACCACCAGTCCGATGGCCAACACCACAGCCAACAGCGTCAGCAGATTGATCGAATAGCCCAGGCCGATCATTAAGATGCCGGCCCCGGTGACCGACAAGGGAATGGCTATGGCCGGAATCAACAGCGAGCGCAGCGATCCCAGGAACAGGAAGATCACCGCCACCACCACGGCCAGCGTGATTGCGATGGTGACCATCACTTCATGGATGGAACGCTGGATATAGGTGCTGGCGTCGTAGGGTATCGCTGCCTGGATACCCGGCGGTAGCGAGCGCGACAGCTCTGAAAATGCCTGGTGCACACCGGCGGCGACCGTGAGGCTGTTGGCGCCGGGCGTGGGAAATACGCCGATGAAAACCGCAGGCGTGCCGTTGTAGAACACCGCCTGGTTGTAATTTTGCGCGCCGAGGGTGACCCGCGCCACATCGCCCAGGCGTACCAGCGTGCCGCCACGATTGGCTACCACCATGCGGCGGAACTGCGCGGTATCGTCGAGCGAGGTTTCCGCGGTGATGGTTCGGGCAATATCCGCGGATTTGGTGCGTCCCACGGCGCTGATGTAATTATTGCTGGCCAGGGCTGTGGCCACGTCCGCAGGCGTGAGATTGTAAGCGGCCAGTTTGTTGGGATTCAGCCAGGCGCGCAATACGAAGCTGTTGCCGCTGGGGCCGGTGCCGGCGGGCACGATTTGCGCCTGGCCGACGCCGGGTTCGCCTTGGATTTCCGGCTGCGCCACCCGCAGCACGTAATCGTTGACCTGCTGCTGGTCGAGGGTCTTGCTGTAGAAAGCCAGGTAGATGAGCGCGGTTTGATCACCCACAGTCTCGTTGATCACCGGTGACTGGGTGCCGGTGGGCAGCTGGTTCTGGACCTGCTGGACCTTCGCCAGGATCTGCGACTCCGCTGCATTGGGATCGTAGTTGAGCTTCATGTAGACGGTGATGCTGGACAAGCCCTGGGCACTGGATGAGGTCATGTAGTCGATGCCGGGGGCCGAAGCGATGGACTGCTCAAGGCGGGCAGTAACAAAACCCTGCACCGTCTTGGGATCCGCACCGGGATACGCCGTGGTCACGGTGATCAGCGTGCTCGTCACCTGCGGGTATTCTTCGACCGTCATGGCGGTCCAAGCCCGCAGGCCCAGCAACAGGATCACCAGGTTGATTGCCGTCGCCAGTACCGGTCGGCGGATGAAGATGTCGGTAAAACGCATGCCGCGCCCCGCTCAGTGACTCGCCGCCGTGTTGTGAATGTCGACCGGCATGCCGCTGCGCAGCTTCACCTGGCCGGCGGTGACTACCGTATCACCCGCGTGCAGCCCCGCAACGATCTGCGTCAGGCCTTCGCGCGATTCTCCGGTTTGCACTGTGGTGGCGACGGCGATCTGCGGCTGCGAGCCGTTTTTCCCGGGTTTGCGCTCGATCCGGTACACGTATTCGCCAAACGTGTTGTAAGTGATGGCCACCGCTGGCACCACCAGCACACTACGGGGCTTGCCTGCCAGCAGCAGGGCCTCACCGAACATGCCCGGCCGCAGCAGATGCCGCGGGTTGGGGACAGTGGCTTCCACATCGAGATTGCGGGTAGAGGGATTCACCTGCGAGCCGATAGCGGCGACGCGTGCCGGGAACTGCAGGTTGGGATAGGAATTGACGCTGATCTGCACTTCCTGCCCCGTATGCACCAGTGCGAGCTGGTCCTGTGGCACCGTGAACTCGGCGCGCAGCGGATCCCAGGCATTCAGTTCCGCCACCGGCGTACCGGGAGCCAGGTACTGCCCCAGGCTCACCTGGCGTACACCAATCCATCCCGAGAACGGCGCACTCAGCGCGAGCTTGGCGAGCGTGGCCTGGTCGTTAGCGACCGCGGCGCCGGCGCTCGCGTAGGCAGCCCGGGCACTATCGAGACTCGCCTGACTGGTGGCATCCAGCTTGAACAGGCCTTCGGTGCGTTTGTAGTTGATGCGGGCAAGCTCGGTCGAAGCCTCATCGTTTTTAAGCTGGGCCAACTGGTTGCTGTTGTCGATTTGGATCAGGCGCTGGCCCTTGCGGACATATTCACCTGAATGAAAGTAGATACCGGTTATCTGACCAGGCAGTTGCGGTGTGAGCTCGATGCCTTTCACGGCAACCAGATTGGCAACTGCGTGAATCTGCTGTTGCCAAGTCGCCGTGGTTGCCTGCGCAGTCTCGACACTGACAGCAAACCCGCCACCATGGGTCTGGGCGGCACGTGTGCGGTAGCCAAGCCACGCCTTGATGCCGAACAGGAACACGAGCACCACCGCTACCGCAACCGCGGTGCGCAGCAGGATGTTTTTTTCTGAGCGGGTCATTTGCTGAACTCCTGTGAGCTGTGGCGGTTTGACTTTGGATGCGTTTCGGCAAGTGTGCCGTCTCCGCCGCCCAGTGCCACGTACAAGGCCACCGTATCGACAAGCTGTCGGGTTCGCGCCCGGATGTAGGCGATGCGGGCGGTGTTGTACTGCACCTCGCTGATGAGCAGGCTGAGATAATCCACGGCGCCATTCTGATACTGGGTGCGCACCAATGCGAATGCGCGGCTGGCGTCATCCAGTGCCTGCTTTTCGCTCGCCGCGGTAGCAGCATCATGCTGCAGCGCGCGCAGCACATCGGCGACGTTGCTGAAAGCGTTCAGCACCGCGCTCTGATAATTGTCGAATACCGCCACATAGGCCTGCTCGGCCGCATGCTTCTGCGCCTCCAGGGTACCGCCCTCGAACAGCGGCATCACCAGTGCCGCGCCCAGGCTCCAAACGCGGCTCGCAGAATCAAACAGGGTTCCCCAAGCGTTACTTTGGCCGCCGTCGGAAGCCGTAAGCTGCAACAGCGGATACATGCGCGCCACCTGCTCCCCGACAACGGCGTTGGCTGCGCGCAATTGCGCCTCGGCCGCACGGATGTCGGGCCGCTGACGCACCAGCGCCGAAGGCAGGCTTATAGGAAGGCTAGGCGGTAGCCGCAGCTCTGCAAGCTGCGGCGTCTTTAGTCCGCGGACTTCGGCCGGAAATTTACCCAGATAGACCGCCAGCAGATGCTGCGCCTGATCGCGCCCCTGTTCCAGCTGTGGTAATGCCGCACGACTGCTTTCAAGCTGTGCCGCCTGCGTCAGCACCGCTAATTCCGAATCTGCTCCCAAGGCATTGCGCTTGCGCGTCAGTTCAAGCAGTTCGGATTCATCTTGAATCGTGTTCTGTTGCGCCGCGATTTCGCCATTCAGCG
>JAJYBN010000196.1 GCA_021779005.1 Pseudomonadota bacterium | reverse complement strand
AACGGTTCAGGGAAATCCACCACCATCCGCATGCTCTGCGGGCTGCTGCGGCCAACTGCCGGCCATGCCAGCGTTCTCGGGCATGTGGTACCGCGTGATGCCGAGATGCTGCGGCACAAAATCGGCTACATGACCCAGCAGTTTTCTCTCTATCAGGATCTCACCGTCCGGGAAAACCTGGAATTCATGGCACGCATCTTCACCTTGCCACGCGCACACCGTGTCAAGCGTTTACACGAGGTATTGAAACGTTACGACCTTACGGAATGTCGTGAGCAACGGGTAGCGACCATGAGTGGCGGCCAGAAGCAGCGCCTGTCTCTGGCCGCCGCCACCCTGCATGATCCCGAGCTGCTGTTCCTGGACGAGCCCACCAGCGGCGTGGATCCACAGACGCGGCGGGATTTCTGGGACAGCCTGTTCGAAATCGCCGCCACAGGCGCCACCTTTTTAGTGTCCACACACAATATGGATGAGGCGGAGCGCTGTCATCGCCTGGCGATACTGGATCGCGGCCGTCTGGTGGCCGAAGGCACGCCGCATCAGCTGATGCACGACATCAAAGCATTGGTCGTCAAGGTCGAGACCGCTGATCCACAAACGGCCATCCATCATTTGCGCGCGCAAACGTTCGTGAAAAGCGTCGCACAATCAGGCGCGCAGCTGCACGTATTGGTGGCGCAGGACATGCGCGACCCGGTCAAGGGCGTGCGCCAGGTGCTTGGCGAAACTGGTGGGGCTCCACAAAGCATCGAGCTTGTGCCAGCCAATCTGGAAGACGTGTTCGTGGCGGCCACCGGATTTAGCAAGCGGGAGTCTGGCCATGCGTGATTCCCTGTTGCGGCTACTGGCCATCGCCGGCAAGGAAGTCCGGCAGTTGCGGCGTGACCGGCTGACCTTCGCCATGATCGTCGGCATCCCCTTGTTACAGATCCTGTTGTTCGGCTACGCAATCAACATGGATGTGCGCCATCTGCGCGCGGCTGTGGCCGACCTTTCAGGAACACAGCTGTCACGCACACTAGTGGCCGATGCACAGGCCAGCCAGGTGCTGGATGTGATCGCCCAAGTGCACTCCGCCGATGCCATCCAGCGCCTGCTTCGCGATGGCAAGATCGCGGTCGGAATCTACATACCACCGGATTTCGAGCGCCGCGTGCTGGCAGGTGACCGACCTGCGGCGCAGCTGATGGTAGATGGCAGCGATCCGACTGTGTCTGGAATCGCCCAGGGATTAATGGGTATGACACTGACCAGCCGCGACTGGTCGCCGACTCGCAAAGCTGGGCTATTCGAGTTGCGCAATTATTACAACCCGGAACGCCGCTCAGCAGTCGCCATAATACCGGCTCTCATCGGTGTGATCCTGATGCTCACCATGGTGCTGTTCACTGCCATCGCCGTGGTGCGCGAGCGCGAGCGCGGCAACCTGGAGCTGCTGATTACTACGCCGGTCAGTACCGTGGAGATCATGGCAGGGAAGATCGCCCCTTACATCATCATTGGTATAGTGCAGGTAACATTGGTGCTACTGGTCGGCGCCTGGTTGTTCCAGGTGCCGGTGCGTGGAAGTTTCATGGACCTGTACCTGTCATCATTGTTCTTCATAGCCGCCAGTCTGGGACTGGGATTGTTGATCTCCACGTTTGCGCAGACACAATTCCAGGCAGTGCAGCTCACGGTGTTCACCTATCTGCCTTCCATTCTGTTGTCCGGCTTCATATTCCCATTCGATGGTATGCCGCGCCTGGCGCAATGGTTCGGAGAGTTGCTGCCTCTAACGCACTTTGTGCGCCTGGTACGCGGCATCGTGTTACGCGGAGCTAGCCTGGATGGGCTGATGGTGGAGGTGTATCCGTTGGTGGCATTCTTCCTCGTGACCATGGCGCTGGCGGTATTCAAGTTCCGCAAGCGCCTCGATTAACCAGATGTAAGGATATTGATTCGCCTAACGACGACATTGCCTGCAGAGTATCGAAGTTAGCTCAGGAGATTTGAGTCATGGGAACGGAAACCGACACAACCAGCTCGCAGGACATCGAGCGTTTCAAGTCGAATCTGCGCGATGAGATTGACGGCGCTGCCTTGTACGCGGCGCTGGCCGCTGCCGAGAAGGATCCGGTGCGCAAGGACCTGTTCCTGCAGCTCGCTGAAGCCGAGTCCCGGCACGCGGAATTCTGGCGCAAGAAACTGGTGGCGCACGGCATCCGGGACATCCAGCATGTGCCCAGTCTGCGCACCCGGGTATTGGCGCGTCTGGCGCGCCGCTTCGGCCCGGGTTTCGTGTTGCCGAGCATCGCTGAGGCGGAGTTTGCGGATCGGGATAAATATTCCCGGCAGAGCGATGCACAGGCTTTATCCGCCGAGGAACGCGGTCATGCAGCGGTGGTGAATGCCGCGCTCGAAGGCGACCGGCCCTCTGCCAGCATCGGTGCGGATATCGCCAGGGCCGAGCCCTGGCATCGTGGAGCGTCGGGCAACAGCCTGCGGGCTGCGGTGCTGGGCGCCAACGATGGCCTGGTCTCGAATTTCTGTCTGATCATGGGGGTAACCGGCGCCGGGGTCGGCAGCAGGGAGATCCTGCTCACTGGATTGGCCGGCCTGCTGGCGGGCGCATCCTCCATGGCGCTGGGCGAATGGCTGTCGGTGACCAATTCCCGCGAATTGGCGCGCACCCAGATCGCACGCGAACGCATGGAACTGGAGCAGACACCCGACTCTGAACAAAAGGAGCTGGCGCTGATCTATCAGGCCAAGGGTCTCGATCGCGAGCAGGCGCAGAAGATGGCCGCTGAACTGATGCAGGACAAGGAGGCGGCGCTCGACACTCTGGCGCGCGAGGAACTGGGCATCGACCCTACGCAACTGGGCGGCAATCCCTGGACCGCCGCGGGCGCATCGTTTGCGTTATTCGTGGTGGGTGCCGTGTTTCCGGTCATCCCATTCATCTTCGGTACTCACGGCTATATCGCCGTTGGATTGTGCATCGGCTTCAGCATCCTGGCATTGGCCGGTATCGGCATGGCAACATCGCTGTTCAACGGTCGCAGCCCGTGGTTTTCTGCGAGCCGGCAAGTGATCATCGGCAGCGTGGCCGCGGCCATAACCTACGGCGTGGGCGCATTGATAGGTATCACCCTGTCTTAGCTGTGTTCTTGGGAAGAATCGATCCAATTTGACCTGGATCAAAACATCCACGTGTGGCGGTTAATCTGCTGGGACATCCGCGGCATCGCTCGGTAGTGAAATGGTCTACACAGGCGACCAATCAT
>JAJYBN010000195.1 GCA_021779005.1 Pseudomonadota bacterium | reverse complement strand
AGGCCCAGAAGGCCAGCTCCGAAGATCAGCAAAGAGCCGGGCTCGGGTACGCCGTTGGAAACGGTGATATTGAGGCTCGGCGCTTCCTCCAGTGAGAAATAAGCCCAAGCCCCATTGGCAACGCCGCTGCCAAAAAGGACGAAGCCTGCACTGCTGTTGAGGACGTTAAACGAAGTGTTGTCTCCAGCCGAGGTCATGCCGCCATACCCCGATGAATCGCTGCCGCAACTACCACAGTAGGTCTGCAGGCCATCACCATCAAACCCGAAGATGTTGCTGCCTGTCAGGTAGATTGAAGTGATGGTACCCCCGGAATTATTGATGAAACCCACCAGGGTATCTTCAATACCGTCATACGGGTTGGGGTCGGTAATAATGGTGGCGTACCCGCCACCGCCGGTGGCGAAGATCTCCACGTTACAGGCGGTACCTGATACAGCACCCATCGCGGGGCAGACACCACTCTGGGGTGATGGGGTAGCCTGCGCGGCGAGGCCGAATCCGGCCATTACCACACCTGCAATCAGTAGGGCTAAGGTTTTCATACATAGACTCCCTGTTATTTCAAATTCTGGCTTGGAGGTATTCCCAGCCGCTACTGAATTAGTAGCAAGTTCGATGCCAGAATATGAATATCCATATAAATCAATTAGATAGACGATAATATAATTCTTAACATATATCAGATCGTAAAGTATTCCGACATCCCTTGAGTAAAAAGTATTGGGACTGAAGATTAAGGTTCAATCACTCCACCTGGGAGCGCTGGCATGGTCGGCAGCTATAAATTTTATATTAAACAATGAGATACAGAGATTTTTTAAACTTACTAGGTATGGTTCTGGAATGGGCATCTATTAGATGCAGCTCTTTTATGTCAACTGCTGCAGTCATTATGAATTGAATGACCAATCGTTCAGAACGGCCTCGGATTGATTGAACCCGTGCAGGCTGCCTGCTTTGAGGGGTAAACGCACCTCACTCCACCGTTTACGGGAATGATCTAATGCTGAGCGGCCTGGATTGCCTGCACAAAGCTATCCACCGGCTGGGCGCCGGACAGTGCATAGCGGTTGTTGAAGATGAAGAACGGCACACCATCGATGGCTAATTCACGGGCGGTACGCAGATCCTCCAGCACCTGGGTACGCTCATCTCCACCTGCGAGCCAGCTGATGAGTTCGCCGGTCACGCCTGCGTCCTGCGCCAGTCGGGCCAGCGTGCCAGCATCACCAATATCCAGACCATCCAGGAAATACGCCCGGAACAGGGTCTCCACCATGGCATCCGCCCGCTGCTGGACCTGCGCCAGAAGGATGAGGCGGTGGGAATTGAAGGTGTTAGGACTGCGGGAAATTTTCCCGAATTGAAAGTCGATGCCAGCAGCACGGCCGGCTGCTTCGATCTGTCGATGCAGCTGCTCTATATTGTCCGAGACGCCGAATTTCTCCTGCAGGTATTCTTTGCGATCGCGTCCCTTGGGCGGCAGATCAGGATTGAGCTGGAATGCACGCCAGTGGATATCCGCGTCACTCAGGTTGGCGCGCGTCAGTGCCGCTTCCAGGTGGCGCTTGCCGATAAAACACCATGGACAGACAGTATCGGAAAAAACATCGATGCGCATGGCTCAGCGGTTGATTTTGGTATAGATGACGCTGGGTTTGTCGCCGCGGCGGGAATAGAGATGTTCGCGGCTGTAGTCTTCATAGTCCGCGTCGCGCTGCTGTTCAGTATCGAACCAGCGGTAGGCCGTCCAATCCGGGCCCAGTAGGTGTGGTGCGGACATGGGGTCGTCCGGCGCCAGGCTGCAGCGGATGCCATAACGTTTCTGTGGTTCCTGGTCAGTCATAGCGTACTCGGTGTGGTGCGCACTCGGGTTATTTTAACCCAGCCGGCAGCGCATATCCTGGCTTGATTGCCAGATCCATGCCGCTTATGTCTGGGAAAAATACTGCTGCAGGTAGACATCGAAGCTGAGTCTGTCGGCCGCCTCGATCTGCCGCTGTTTCTCCAGGGATTCCGCTGCCAGTCGCTGAAAAAGCTGCTGGGTAGCCGCAGGCAGCCGGCGCTGCAGAAAATATTGAAGATGGGTTTCCGAAAGACGCCTGGCGAAGCTGAAGAAGCTTTCGCCATGGGCACGCATATCCGCAAGCACCCGTGCGGAAGGCAGGCGCTCGGTGTTCGCCAGGTCCTCTTGCCGGGCTTGCAGGCTGGTGCTGTAGGGGCGGGTTGGATCGTCAGCGTCGAGTATCTCGCAAATGCCATGCAACTGGTCGGTGATCTCCGCGGCCCAGTCATGCAGCAGGATCTCGTGCCCGGCACGTAGCAGCTTGAGTGCCGGATCGCGTCCACGGTGCGCGGTCTCGGCCTGGTTGCGGTAGATATCCCGCTGTTCGGCATCTGTGACCGTCGGACTGTCAGTGAGCAGGCACCAGGCCAGCAGTGCTTCGATGAAGCGCAGTGTCGGAGCGTCCGCGCCTACTGGGTCGTAGGCATTCACATCCAGGGCGCGCACCTCGACATACATCACGCCGCGTTTCTTGAGCGCCAGGGTGGCGCGTTCACCGGGATTGATGGGCTGTTTGGGGCGTGCGAATGAATAGTACTCATTCTCGATTTGCAGGATGTTGGCGTTCAACTGGCGATACTCACCGTCGACCTTGACGCCGATACGCTGGTACTCAGGTTCTGGTGTGCTGATCGCATGCGTGAGCGTGGCGACGTAGTCTGCGAGACTGTTATAGCGCACGCCCACACGCGCTTGGTTCTTGTTCTTGTACCCGATGTCACTCATGCGCAGGGATGTGGCATACGGTGCATACAAGGTATGCGAATCGAATTCCTCAAGATCAGGATAGCGGCCATGGAAGAAGCTCTTGCAGACGGCCGGTGAGGCGCCGAACAAATACAGCAGCAGCCAGCTGACACGCTGGAAATTGCGCAGCATGTCGAAATAGGCATGGTCCACGAACTCCCGCAGAGACCGGCGGTCCTCTCGCAGTTCCTGCAGCACCGGCCATAGTTGCTCGGGAAATGAGTAGTTGAAATGCACACCAGAAATGGTCTGCATGCTGCGACCGTAACGCCAGCCGAGCCCGCGGCGGTAGATGTGTTTCATCAGGCCGACATTGGAACGTCCGTATTCGGCGATGGGGATGCTGGCATCATCTTCCAGTGCGCACGGCATGCTGGTGGCCCAGAGCATCTCACTGACAGTCCGACGGTCACAGATGCCGAACAGCGGGATATCTACCGCAACCAGGCCGAGACCGCGC
>JAJYBN010000194.1 GCA_021779005.1 Pseudomonadota bacterium | reverse complement strand
ATGATCACGACGTGTTCAGGTTTGCTTAGCTTGACCGGGTACAGCCAGTGGATGCCATAGCCCGCGATCAGGCCGCTGAGGTAATAGAGCGGCGGGGGGATACGGATACCGGCAGAATCTTGTTGAGTATTATCGTCAGGCATGGGTGTTCTCCTTTATAAACGCAGCGGCAGTCGTGACCTAACCCAGGAATACATGGGCAGCGACCGCGCAGATCAGCAACTTTACCAGCCACCCCACGGCATTGGAGAGCGTGTTCAGGGGATGTATGTTGAGGAACAGCGCATTGGTGACCAGTAATGGCAGTGGCGCGAGCAACCAGACACCGAACGCCAGGCCAAGCACAGGTATCCAGCCCAATATAGCGAGGCGTGCCGCAAGGTAGATGAATACCGCGCAGGTCACTACGCCAAGCAGCGTGGACCAGGCTATAGCCAGGCTTTCATTCCTACCGCCGGTGTTGCGCCAGATTTCTGGATGCGCACGGTACTTCTCATGGAACAGGATGCCACCGAAGAACCAGTCGCTCATCGATGACAGCACGGCGGCGGAAATTACTGCGGCGAGAAACCATCCGGTACTCATAGTCAGGTCTCCATCGCAAGGTTGAATTGTCTTTTTATTGATTGTATTTTGCGTTACCCGGCGAACTCAACTCTATACCAGTACGCCCATCGCCCGCAGTCACATCAATACAGTACCCGAAAACGCAGAGTATGGGGTATGCGGCGGATATCCTCCAGCAACGCTTCAGAATAATTGCGGTTAATGTCGGTGATCACATAACCGATTCGTTCCTGGGTCTTGAGATATTGGCCGAGGATGTTGGCGCCATGCGCAGCCAGCGCCTGGTTGATATGCGCCAGGATACCGGGAACATTCTCATGTACATGGATCAGGCGGTGAGCTTCCGCCTGGGGCGGCAGGCGCAGCGCCGGGAAGTTGACGCTGTTTTCGGTGCTGCCGGTATTGATGAAGTCGATGAGGCGGCTGCTGACGAAACGGCCGATATCCTGCTGGGCTTCGAGGGTACTGCCGCCGATGTGCGGCGTCAGCAATGCATTCGGCAAACTGCGCAAGGTATGTTCGAAAGTCTCGCCGTTGACGCGCGGTTCTTCCGGGAATACGTCCACCGCCGCGCCACGCAACCTGCCGGAATCCAGCTGCTGGTGTAAGGCTTCCAGGTCCACCACGTGTCCGCGGCTCAGGTTCAGGAATACCGAACCTGCCCGCATGCGGGCGAATTCACGCGTGCCGATCAGTCCGGCGTTTTCCGGGCGGCCGTCCACGTGCACCGTGACCGCATCGGAGGTTTCCAGCAATTCATCCAAGCTGGCGCATTTGCGTGCCCGGCCGAGTGCGAGTTTCTCCGCGATATCGTAGAAGCACACTTCCATGCCCAGCGACTCCGCCAGCACCGACAGCTGCATGCCGATGTTGCCGTAGCCGACGATGCCGAGACGCTTGCCGCGTACCTCACTGGCTGCCTTCGCTGATTTGTCCCACACGCCCTGGTCCATGAGCCGCAATTTCTCGGGTATGCAGCGCATCAGCAAGATGATCTCCGCTAGTGCCAGCTCCACCACCGAGCGCGTGTTGCTGAAGGGAGCGTTGAACACCGCCACGCCTTTGTGTTCGCAGGCGGCCAAGTCGATCTGGTTGGTGCCGATGCAGAACGCGCCTACTGCTAGCAGGCGACTGGCGGATGCCAATGCCTGTTCCGTTAACTGGGTCTTGGAGCGGATGCCGATGATAGCCACGTCCATGAGTTTCTTTGCCAGCTGCGTCTCGTCGAGGCTGCCGGCAACGCTCTCGACCACGTAACCTTCCTGCTCGAAGGCCGCGACGGCATCTGCATGGATGTTTTCCAGCAATAGCACCTTGAGGCGGTTCTTGGGATAGGACAGAGCGCCACGGAAACCACAGTCGTACAACACCTCGTCGAAACTGGGAGCGATATTCTTGGCTGCTTTGATCACTTCCTTGCGCTGCACATTCTCGGTGAAGGCGTAGAAGCGCTGGGCAGCGCCGGCACGGAAAATTTCATAATCACTCCAGCCGTCGCCAACCACGGCGATCTCGCCGGGTAAATTGAGCGCCGTCACGATTTTTGCTTTCCCGTCATCTGCTGATAGAGGATTGTTCCAATCCAGACCGTTCACATAGCCTGTACTGTCAAAAGTCAGGGTATTGGCGTGCACGTGGTCCGCTCTGAGTCCGAGCGTCTCGACCACAGGTATCACTACTTGCTGGAAAGCGCTGGTCACCACATGGATGCGGTCAGCGTTTGCAGCCAGGAACGCACGGTTACTGGCAAACGAAGGCGTGATCTTGGATTGCAGGCGCGCGATGAGTTTTGGCAGCAAGTCCAGGTGCAGATGCAATAGCTGCAGTCGTTGTGTCAAGGCACTGCGGAAATCCATGCGGCCGGCCATAGCTTGGTCGGTTATTTTCTTTATGCGCTCACGCATGCCGGCATCGCCGGCCACCAGTTCTGCGGCGAGTTCCAGCGTCTCCACCCGCACCAGTGTGCTGTCGAAATCGAGAACTAAGAAAATATCTGCGGGCATGAATCTTTCCTCATCTATTTCCGCAGGCACATGGTACACTGGCTGCAACGTATAGCACTGCGTCGGATTACGCGGATTTCTTCATGAAGACCGCAGCATGTCTGATTGATCTTCAATGTTCAGCTTGCAATCTTCGGCACGCGGCCGATCGGCTGCAGAAGCTTTGCACATCTTGCGGCATGCCGTTGCTCGCACGCTATGAGCTGGCGAAAGCTGCGACCACACTCACGCGCGCCAGTTTGCAAACCCGGCGCGCAGATCTGTGGCGTTACCAAGAGATGCTGCCACTGCAGGATGATCGATTCCGGCTGGCGCTGGGCGAAGGCTGGACACCATTGTTGAAAGCCCGTCTTGGCACACGCATCGGATGTCCGTCCACCTATATCAAGGATGAATCCTTGAATCCCACCGGCAGTTTCAAGGCCCGCGGTCTGGCGCTCGCAGTAAGCCGCGCCTGGGAGTTGGGTGCGCAAAGCATCGCGATCCCCAGTGCTGGCAATGCTGGCAGCGCCCTGGCCGCTTACTGCGCGGCCGCCGGACTCCAGGCGCAGGTGTTCATCCCACAGGATGCGCCGCCGGCGTTTGCAGCCGAGGCACGTGCCTACGGCGCGCGCGTGGAACTGGTTGATGGCTTAATCACCGACTGTGCTCGCAAGGTGCGTGAGGGGGTGGAACGATACGGCTGGTTCGATGTGAGCACGCTCAAGGA
>JAJYBN010000193.1 GCA_021779005.1 Pseudomonadota bacterium | reverse complement strand
CGCGCATCGAACACGGCCAGGGGAAACAGGAAGACCTGGACATGCTGGTGAATATTTCCAAGAACATCGAAGGTCACACCATCTGTGCGTTCGGTGATGCCGCCGCCTGGCCGGTGCAGAGCTTCATCCAGCATTTTCGCAGCGAGTTCCAATATCACATCGACCAGGGCTGTTGCCAGGTGGGGCCCGGCGCGCGCCGGCAGGCTGCCTGAGCACTGATGACATCCGCCCATGACTGAACAACTGGTGAACATCGAGATCGACGGCAAACCCATCAAGGCCCGCAAGGGCGAGATGATTATGCAGGCTGCCGACCGGGAAGGCGTGTATATACCACGTTTCTGTTATCACGAGAAACTCTCGGTGGCCGCCAATTGCCGCATGTGTCTCATAGAAGCGGAAAAAGCGCCTAAACCCCTGCCTGCCTGCGCCACGCCGGTCATGGAAGGCATGAAAGTTTTCACACGTTCACTGCGGGCTTTAGCCGCACAGCGCGCCAGCATGGAATTCCTGCTCATCAATCATCCTCTTGACTGCCCCATCTGTGACCAAGGCGGAGAGTGTGAACTGCAGGATCTGGCCATGGGCTATGGCCGCGACATCTCCCGCTATTCGGAACGCAAGCGCGTCATCAAGGATGAAAACATCGGCCCGCTGATCGCTACCTGCATGACCCGCTGCATATACTGCACGCGCTGTGTGCGTTTCGGACAGGAGGTCGCGGGCATCCAGGAACTGGGTGATACCGGGCGCGGCGAGCACTCGCGCATCGGTACCTATATCGGACGCAGTGTGGATCACGAGTTATCCGGCAATGTCATCGATCTCTGCCCGGTGGGTGCACTCAATTCCAAGCCTTTCAGGATGCACGGCCGTGGCTGGGAGATGACCCAGATCGATGCTATTGCAGCGCATGATTGCGTCGGCTCGAATCTCTACGGTCATGTGCTGCGTGGCGCAGTCACGCGCGTGGTGCCAAAGGCCAATGAGGCGGTGAATGAAACCTGGATCTCCGACCGTGACCGTTTCAGCTATACCGGTATCACCAGCAACGAGCGCCTCGAATATCCAATGCTCAAGCAGCAGGGGGGCTGGCAGAAGACCGATTGGGAGACTGCTCTGGCGGCCACGGCCAGCGCTTTACGCCAGGTACATGGCGATGCTGGAGTGTTGGCTTCACCCAATGCCACGACTGAGGAATTATTTTTATTGCAGAAGCTGGCACGCGGCCTGGGTATCCACAGCATCGATACCCGCCTGCGTCAGGCAGATTTTCGCGATGATGAGTTCGATCCGGCATACCCATGGCTTGGACAATCGATTGAGGACATCGAACGGCTCAATTCGATTCTTGTGATCGGTTCCAACGTCCGCAAGGAAGTTCCGTTGCTGGCGCATCGTCTGCGCAAGGCAGCCCTCGCGGGGGGGGGCGTGATGTTCCTGAATGCGCGCCATTATGAATCCCTGTATCCAGTCGCTGCCGATATCAATACGGCTTTGTTGGACATGCCGGCAGCGCTGGCGGCGGTGCTGAAAGCAGCTTTGGGGAGGAAGGCAGCGCCCACCCATCTCAAAGACATTCTCAACGACCAGGAACCGAAGCCGCAGCATCAGCTGGTGGCGGAACGACTGCTGAAGGGCGGACGCACGGCGATTCTGCTGGGTCATATGGATTCGCAGCATCCCCAGTATGCGGATCTACGCGCCTTGGCGGCGGCGCTGGCGGAGACGACCGGTGCGCAGCTGGGTTATATCTCGGAAGGCGCCAACAGCGCTGGTGCCTGGCTGGCAGGCGCCGTGCCGCAACGCCTGGCGGGTGGGAAGAAAGCACCGATCAAAGGCCTCGATGCCCGTGCCATGTTTAGCGAGCCACGCCGCTGTTACCTCTTGATGGGTGTGGAACCGGAACTGGATTGCTGGGATAGCGCCAAAGCCATGCAGGCGCTCAGAAATGCAGATGCGGTGGTCGCCATCACCTCGTTCGTGACTGATTACATGCAGCAATATGCATCCGTGTTGTTGCCTGCCGGAACTTTCGGTGAGACCTCAGGAACCTACGTGAATGCAGAAGGTCGCTGGCAGAGTTTCACCGGCATGACAAAACCGTTGGGCGAATCCCGCCCGATCTGGAAGATACTGCGGGTGCTCGCCAATATCTGTGGGTTGGCGGGCTTCGATTACTTCTCCTCGGAAGAAGTCCGCGAAGAACTCAGGCAGGCAGTCGGCGATCTCAAACGCGATAATTCATTCAAGGGCACGCGTATAGTCGCACAACAACCCACCGCCAAAGGCTTCCAGCGGATCGCAGAACTGCCGCTGTATGCAACCGATATGTTGGTACGGCGTGCGCAACCGTTGCAACAGACCAAGGATGCGGATGCGTGCTGGCTGCATCTGTGCCCAATGGACGCCAAGAAACTCGGGGTGGCGGAAGGCGAAAGCATCACCGTCACACAGGGCGATCGAAGCGTTGTGTTACCTGTGAAGTTCGACTCGAGCCTGGCTACCGGTGACGTATGCCTGCCGGCTGCCATCAGTGCGACCGCCGGTTTTGGTGCGTTCCACATGCAACTCGAGCTGGAAAGAAACAAATGAATGCGGCCCTGCACAACCTGTTTGCGTATTGGAATGCACTGCCGGCCGACTGGCAGCTCATATTACGCTCTCTCGGAGGCATCGTCGCCATCATGCTGCCGCTGATATTGGCGGTGGCGTATCTGACACTGGCGGAGCGGCGCATCATCGGTTTCATGCAGGTGCGCATGGGCCCGAACCGGGTCGGTCCGTGGGGGCTGCTGCAGCCGTTCGCGGATGTGCTCAAGTTGATGTTCAAGGAAGTTGTACTGCCGACCAACGCCAACCGGTTCCTGTTTCTAACCGCACCCATCATTTCCATCGCCACGGCTTTCGCAGCCTGGGCGGTTGTGCCGTTCAGTAACGGTGTTATCCTGTCGGATGCCAATGCCGGACTGCTGTACATATTGGCGTTGTCCTCCTTCGGCGTTTACGGAATCATCCTCTCCGGCTGGGCCTCCAATTCCAAATACGCATTTCTGGGCGCCATGCGTTCCGCGGCGCAGATGGTGTCCTATGAGATCGCCATGGGATTTGCTCTGGTGGGTGTATTGCTGGCAAGCCAGAGTCTCAATATCAACCAGATCGTGCTGAGCCAGAATGGCAGTATCGGCCATTGGTATATCTGGCCGTTGTTGCCGCTGTTCATCATCTATCTTGTTTCCGGGGTGGCGGAGACCAACCGCGCGCCCTTCGATGTGGCGGAAGGCGAATCGGAAATCGTTGCG
>JAJYBN010000008.1 GCA_021779005.1 Pseudomonadota bacterium | reverse complement strand
TTACCTTAATGGACTTTTGCTGGAAACAGGCGAAAACCGCTTGCGGGCTGTAGCTACAGATGGGCATCGCTTGGCCTTATGTGATTTGCAGATGACAAATGCAAATAGCTCGGTACAGCAGGTAATCGTTCCACGTAAAGGCGTGCTCGAGCTGCAGCGTCTTCTTGGGGAAGGTGATATTCAAGCCAAGATCGAATTAGGTACTAATCACCTGCGGGTCAGCATGCCCAACCTCAGGTTCACGTCGAAGCTGATTGATGGGCGGTTTCCAGAGTATGAGCGTGTGGTGCCAAAAGGTGGTGATAAGGTGTTCACTGCCGACAGGAAGCTCTTAAAAGAAACCTTGGGACGCGCAGCGATTCTCTCCAATGAGAAATACAGGGGTGTAAGGCTGCAACTGGCACCAAAACACCTGAAAGTGATGGCGCATAACCCAGAACAGGAAGAAGCCGAGGATGAGCTGGAAGTCCAATATCAAGGCAGTGAACTGGAGATTGGTTTTAATGTGACTTACCTCCTAGATGCTTTAACCGCACTGGAGAGTGAGCAGGTACATATCACATTGACAGATGCCAACAGCAGTTGCCTGGTGCGCGCGCCGGATGACGAAAACTGCCGCTATGTAGTCATGCCTATGCGCCTCTGACCAACGGTCATCATGGGATTATTGAACCTTTCCCTGCGGAATTTCCGCTGTTTTGCTTCTGCCGAACTCGAATTTGCCCCCACCCTCAATCTAATCAATGGCGAAAATGCCTCAGGCAAAAGCAGCCTGATTGAAAGCATATTCATTCTGGGGCGTGGGCGATCTTTCAAGACCGCAAACTTGGAATCTGCCATTTCAACCGGCACACAGGGATTTCAGATTGCCGGCCAAGTCTCCAGTCTTGCGTCCCCAGTGCATATAGGGTTGGTACGTGAGGGGGGTCAATTAAAGGCAAAAATTGCTGGGGAAACGCCTACCAACTTAGCGCAATTGTCGGAGACCTTCCCGGTTCAGCTGGTTGATAGCTCGGCTCATCAACTTATACGGGGAGGCCCACGCTGCCGTCGTCAATTTTTAGATTGGGGTGTGTTTCACGTGGAACCGGGGTTTTTTCCGGCCTGGCGCCGTTACCAGCGGACATTACATCAACGCAATGTGTTGTTAAGGGCAGGCAAACATGAAAAGGAGATTCAAAGCTGGGATGGGGAATTAATCATCCAAGGCGAGATTCTGGATCGCTACAGACAGGATTATCTAAGTAAGCTGTTGCCGACCGCCATCGCTTGGACAAGATGGGCTCTTGGGGGGCTCAGTCTTGATTTGGAGTATCAATCAGGTTGGCCATCAGACCAGAATTTTTCAGAAGCACTCCAGGGCGCGATCACCAGGGATCGCGATGCGGGCATGACCCGTTTAGGCCCGCATAGGGCTGATATGCGCATTCAGATTGATGGCAAGGCAGCCCAAGCATGTGTTTCCAGTGGTCAGGAGAAAGTATTGGCCGGCTCTCTTTTGTTGGCACAAGCCGCGGTTTATCACTTACTCATGGGCCGGCCATGTACCTTGTTACTCGATGATTTGGCCGCTGAACTGGATGCTGGACATTTATCGCGGTTCTTGGAATGTGTGGTTGAAACCGGGGCGCAGACACACATTACTGCCATAGAATCTTCGCCGATCATCATGAGCCATGTAGCAAAAACGTTCCACGTGAAACAGGGCAAAATTGTCCAAGTGGTATAATTATAAGTTAACTCGGAAGGCTTCAAAAATGCCCGATAATAAACGCTACGATTCCAGCAATATCAAGGTCTTAAGGGGACTAGACGCTGTCCGTAAACGGCCCGGTATGTACATTGGAGATACCGATGATGGTACCGGACTCCACCACATGGTGTTCGAGGTGGTGGATAACTCCATCGATGAAGCGCTCGCGGGCTATTGCACGGAAATTTCCGTTACAATTCATGAAGATGAGTCAGTCACCGTCATCGATAACGGTCGCGGCATACCGGTAGATTTGCATAAGGAAGAAGGGCGATCCGCCGCCGAGGTCATTATGACCGTGTTGCACGCTGGCGGTAAGTTTGACGACAACTCCTACAAGGTCGCCGGTGGCCTGCATGGGGTCGGGGTTTCGGTGGTAAATGCCTTATCTGAGCACCTGCACCTCTTCATAAAACGGGATGGAAAACTGTACGAACAGGAATACCGCGATGGTGACCCCACCTATCCACTGAAGGTGGCAGGAGATGCCGAGGGTAGCGGTACAGAGATTCGTTTTAAACCTAGCGCCAAGGTTTTCACACACATCGATTTTAATTATGAGACTTTGTCGCGGCGCCTGCAGGAATTATCTTTTCTTAATTCCGGTGTGCGAATTTTGCTCAATGACGCGCGTACTGATAAACATGATGTTTTCCAGTACCAGGGGGGTATCAAGGCGTTCGTGCAGCATTTGAACCGTAACAAAACTGGACTGCACCCTACCGTATTTCATTTTCTCACCGAACACCAACGCACCACTGTCGAGATTGCAATGCAATGGAACGATTCCTACCAGGAAACGGTATATTGCTTTACCAACAACATCCCGCAGCGGGATGGTGGTACACACCTGGCAGGTTTCCGTGCTGCGCTCACGCGTACCGTCAATAATTACATCGAAAAAGAAGCGCGACTGAAAAAGGAAAAAATCCTTCTGACCGGGGACGATGCCCGCGAAGGCCTTACGGCAATTGTTTCAGTGAAACTGCCGGATCCCAAATTCTCTTCCCAGACCAAAGACAAACTGGTTTCGTCGGAAGTGAAGGGCGTGGTGGAATCCCTGATGGCGGAAAAATTTGAGGAATTCCTGCTGGAAAAACCTGCAGAAGCCAAGAATATCATCAACAAGGTGATGGATGCGGCGCGAGCCCGCGAAGCGGCACGCAAGGCACGCGAAATGACACGCCGCAAAGGCGCGCTGGATGTGGCGGGTTTACCGGGCAAGCTCGCCGATTGCCAGGAGCGCGACCCGGCACTCTCTGAACTGTTTCTAGTGGAAGGTGATTCGGCCGGCGGTTCAGCCAAGCAGGGGCGTGACCGGAAATATCAGGCGATTCTGCCGCTCAAGGGCAAGATCTTGAATGTTGAGAAGGCACGCTTCGACAAGATGCTGTCTTCTGTAGAAGTGGGCACGCTAATCACGGCTCTCGGTTGTGGCATCGGGACCGAAGAATTCAATATCGAGACACTGCGTTATCACCGCATCATCATCATGACCGACGCAGATGTCGATGGTTCGCATATCCGTACGCTACTACTTACGTTTTTTTACCGGCAAATGCCGGAGCTCATCGCGCGCGGCCATATTTATATCGCCCAACCGCCTCTTTACAAGGTAAAACGCGGCAAGCAGGAGCAGTACGTCAAGGATGATGCAGAACTGAACGCGCTGTTGCTGCGGTCCGCAACAGAGAATACGAAACTCTGCATCAAGGCAAAGGCCGCTGCCATGAACAGTACGACGCTGGAAGCGCTGGCGGCGCGCTAT
This sequence comes from Pseudomonadota bacterium, assembly GCA_021779005.1. Taxonomy (GTDB): domain Bacteria; phylum Pseudomonadota; class Gammaproteobacteria; order Natronospirales; family REEB76; genus REEB76. The sequence continues at coordinate 10,391 of JAJYBN010000008.1, read as the reverse complement.
ATGGAAGTGATGGCCATGACCCGGCGTTGGACGCGCCGCTATGACGAGCGGGTGTTGGAGAAATTACTGTATGTCCCAGTCGTCACCACCGACAAGTTCACTGACGCAAAATGGCTCAACGGCTGGGCAAAGACTCTGGAGCAGCGCTTGAATACCGATGATGGCAGCGGCACAAAGTACCTTACGTCCCTGCATAAGGATGCCAGCCGCGAAGTGCCGAGTATCAAGATCACGCGCATGCACCATGGACTGTCCACCGACAAGCTAATCCACCGTGAATTTTTTGCTTCGGGCGAATACAAGAGCATCGCCGCACTGGCGCAACAGCTGGATGGTCTGATTGGCGAAGGCGCCTATGTAACCCGCGGGGATCATCGTCAGGATGTCACCAGCTTCAAGGAAGTCATGAGCTGGCTGATCGACGAAGCCAAACAAGGCCAAGCCATCCAGCGTTACAAAGGCCTGGGCGAAATGAACCCCGAACAGCTATGGGAAACCACCATGAACATGCAGACCCGGCGGCTGCTCAAGGTACGCGTCGAGGACGCACGCAGTGCTGATGACGTGTTCACGACACTCATGGGTGATGCAGTGGAGCCACGCCGCGAATTTATCGAGAAGAATGCCCTGGAAGTAGCGAATCTTGATGTCTAATTTTTTTTAGTATCACGTCCCAGCCTAGTGCCTGCATAACCTGGGCTGATCTGCCGCATCTGTGCCTCGATCCAGTTCTGGATTTCGGCGTTCACTTGTTCTGGTTTGCGCCCGGTTGCGTAAACCGGCCTGCCGATACGCACCTGCACGGTGCCGGGGTACTTCATGAAGGCATTGCGTTTCCAGAAGTCGCCGGCATTGTGGGCCACAGGGACGATGGGTCTACCGGTTTTTTCGGCCAGCAATGCACCTGATAAACCGTAGCGACGGGTCGTGCCTGGCGGCATACGCGTGCCCTCCGGGAATATCATCACCCACAGACCCGCACTCAGTCGCTGCTGGCCCATCTCCAGGACCTGTTTGACGGCGGTATGCCCCGATTTGCGATCGATGGCGATGGGTTCCAGTGCGTAGATAGCCTGGCCGATCACCGGCAGCCAGAACAACTCGTGTTTGATCACCCAACTCTGCGCTGGGAATATCAGCAACTGCAACATGGTTTCCCAGGTGGACTGGTGTTTCCAGTAGCTGATGGCGTTCAACTTGGGGATATTCTCAAGCCCCCGGATCTGGTAATCCAGTCTGCAGACATGTCTCAGCACGAAGAATTGCCAGATCACCCATTGCCGTGCGAGCCAGTGCCCGAGGCGTTTACCTGACGGAAAAGGTGCAACCAAGGCCACCGGGATGCTGAACAAAACGGCGGAACTACCCATGAACAGGTTATAAAACAGCGAACGTATGAAAATCATGCGTTCGATTCCTTGATCAATTGATTGGCGGCGGCGGCAAGATCTGCATAGATTTCTATGTTTTCTGGAGTGCCGAGCTTCCCTATAGTCTGCTCACCATTTCCGGTCCGTACCAGGATGGCGCGCGCCCCTACAGCCTGGGCTGCCTCGATATCGCGGGTACTATCACCGATTACGGGAACACTTTTCAGGCTAAGGCCAAAGCGTTTCTCAATCTGCCGCAGCAATCCGGGTTTTGGTTTTCGGCAATCGCAGCCATCCTGCGGACCATGCGGGCAATAGAAAACACCGTCCAGCTTGCCACCGGCCGCCTCAACTGCCACCAGCATCTTGCGGTGGATCGCGTCCAAGTCAGCAAGCGTAAACAAACCACGTGCAACGCCCGCCTGATTGGTGGCGACTACCACCGTAAAACCCGCCCGATGCAGTTGGGCGATGGCTGCGAGGCTTCCCGGGATCGGCAGCCATTCAGCCGGTGATTTGATATAGGCGTCGGATTCGTAATTGATGACGCCATCGCGGTCCAAGATCACCAGCCGCATGTGCTGCTCAGTCTGTCTGCAGCATTGCAAGATCCGCCGTCTGCAGGAACAGCGCCGATAATAGCGAGAGCAAGGCCAGGCGATTTTCGCGTAGTGCGCTGTCCGGTTCCATCACCAGAACTTTGTCGAAAAATTCATCCACGGGCGTGCGCAGGGCCGCAAGCTTTTTAAGTGTATTGATGTAATCACCCGCCGCCACCAGCGGCTGGATATCGCGTTGCAGGCGGCGGATGTTCTCGTACAGGGTTCGCTCAGCCGGCTCCCTTAGCATCTCGGCATCCACTGTCCGCCCAGTCTTGCCGCCGGCCTGCCGCAGTATATTTGCGATGCGCTTGTTAGCAGAGGCCAGGCACAGGGCCTCAGGGATGGTCAGGAAGATGTTGACTGCCTGCACGCGCCGGTGAAAATCCAGCGGGTTGTGCGGCTGTTTGGCACGCACAGCCTCAAACACGTCGGCGCGTACGCCGTTCTCTAGGTAATAAACACGCAGGCGTTCCAGCAGGAATTCGTAAATCTCCATCACCAACGGTTCGTGGGATGGGGGTTTTGCTGGCTGCTGCGCAAGTGATTTCTGGATCAAGACTGTCAGGTCTGAATCGAGTTGTCGCTCAACCAGGATGCGCATCAGGCCTAGGGCCGCGCGCCGCAGGCCGAATGGATCTTTATCTCCCGTGGGCTTCTGACCCATGGCGAAAGTACCGACGATCGTGTCCAGTTTGTCTGCGATGGCCAGTGCCTGACCAGTTTTGGTCTCGGGCAAGGCGTCACCCGCGAAACTCGGCCTATAGTGTTCCGCGATGGCCGCGCTTATTTCATCAGGTTCGCCATCGTGACGGGCATAGTAACCGCCCATGATGCCCTGCAGTTCTGGGAATTCACCCACCATGCCGGTCACAAGATCGCATTTGGCAAGTTGTGCGGCCCGCTCCGCCAGGTGTGGATCGCTTCCGATACGCTCTGCAATGACGGCTGCCAATTTCGCGGTGCGCCTGGCTTTGTCAGCATAGGACCCCAGCTGTTTCTGGAAGACCACACGATCCAGTTCCGGGATGCGTGACGCGAGCGTGGTTTTCCGGTCAGATTCCCAGAAGAATTCAGCGTCCGTGAGTCGCGGTGTGATAACGCGTTCATTGCCACTACGCACTACGGTGGGCTTGCGGCTCTGGATATTACTGATGGCGATGAAATACGACAGCAACTTGCCTTTCGTGTCGCGCAAGGGGAAGTAGCGTTGCTGGGTCTCCAGCACCGCAACGATCACCTCATCGGGAAGCGCCAGGAATTTCTTGTCGAAACTGCCGGTTATCGGCACTGGCCACTCCACCAGTGCGGCCACTTCCTCCAGTAAACCCTGGTCCAGCTGTGCCCGGCCATGGACCTGTTTGGCGGCATGGTTTACGTACGCACTGATCTTTTTAACTAACCTGCCGTGTCGGTCTTCCACCAATACCTTGCCGGTTTTCTCCAGCAATTTAGCGTAATCAGCCGGGTGTTTAAGCGTGATCGCGGCTGGATGATGAAATCGATGGCCATAAGTCTGGTTGCCGGTTTTAACCCCGAGTATGTCCGCCTTGATGGCACGGTCTCCCAGCATCAGTACCATCCAATGCACGGGCCGCACGAATTCCGCTTGCCCAGTGCCCCAGCGCATGCGCTTCTGGATGGGCAGTTTCGCGAGGGATTCGCTCACGATTTGCGGCAACAATTCAGCCGCCGTTTTGCCCTTGAGCCTGAGCGTATACGCGAGCCTTTCGCCTTTCTCTGTGTGCCTGGGCGTCAACTGACTGACGGTCACCCCGCAGGATTTAGCAAACCCTTCCGCTGCTTTAGTTGGCCGACCCGCAGCATCAAACGCGGCACTCACTGCTGGACCTAAACGCTCTTCAGCGCGGTCTTCTTGTTTGACGAGAATCTTGGGCAGATAAATGGCGAGTCGCCGTGGCGAAAAAAACGTCTGACCTTCCGAGGGATTTGCAGGATAAAGTGAATTACTGGCCAGTTGCGCAAGTAAATTGCGATGCAGGCTTTCTGCCAAGTGCTTCAGATTTTTGGGTGGCAGTTCTTCGCTGCCTATTTCCACCAGAAATGGTTTGGTATCAGCCATGGACGCGTTTCTTTTTCGGTTTACGCGTTGGCAGCAATGGGAAACCGAGAGCTTCCCGACTCTTGAGATACGCTTCCGCGACACCACGCGCCAGGGTACGAACCCGCAAGATGAATCGCTGGCGTTCGGTCACCGAGAGCGCGCGGCGCGCGTCCAACAAGTTGAATGTATGCGAAGCCTGCAGCACCTGCTCATAGGCCGGCAGTGGCAGATTATTTTCCAGCAGACGCTGACATAGGCGCTCGCAGGTATCGAACCAGCCGAACAGGCTCTGGATATCAGCTGCCTCGAAATTATAGTGGGACTGCTCCACCTCGTTCTGGTGGAATACATCCCCATAGTTCACCCGGCCCAGCGGTCCGTCACTCCAGACCAGATCGAAGACACTGTCCACGTTCTGCAGATGCATGGCGATGCGTTCCAGGCCATACGTGATCTCGCCGCACACCGGTCGGCATTCAAGTCCGCCTGCCTGCTGGAAGTATGTGAACTGGCTCACTTCCATGCCGTTCAGCCAGACTTCCCAGCCGAGACCCCAGGCGCCCAAAGTGGGCGACTCCCAGTTGTCTTCTACGAAGCGGATGTCGTTGACCAACGGGTCCATACCCAGGGCTTTCAGTGAATCCAGGTACAGGTCCTGAAAATTATCCGGTGAGGGCTTGATCATCACCTGGAACTGGTAGTAGTGCTGCAACCGGTTGGGGTTCTCGCCGTAACGGCCGTCCGTGGGCCGGCGACACGGCTGCACGTAGGCAGCGCTCCAGGGCTCCGGTCCGATAGCGCGCAGGAAGGTGGCGGGGTGGAAGGTGCCAGCGCCGACCGGCATATCCAGGGGCTGCAACAGGACACAGCCTTGGCGGACCCAGTAGTGCTGCAGGCTGAGGATGAGGCTCTGGAAGGTTGCGGGGTTTCTGAGGCTCATGATCTTGTTGCAGTCGGCGTCCCGCCCGGCTTGAAGGCGGCCAAGTATAGCTTCTTAAATAAATCTCTGTCAGAAACCCGGAATCCTTGTGTGCTCATGATTGCTTTGCACCATTATGGTGCACAGCAGTCCGCCATGCTTTGCAGAAATGCTGTCATCATCGGGCTTCGTGCTTGGCACGCGGATTGCAGTATAAACACCATGCATCCCATCACCCGTAACCCCGGAGTTCCCCATGACCGCCAAAGACGTACTGGAGCTGATCGCCAAAGAGAATGCCAAGTTTGTTGATTTCCGTTTTACCGACAGCCGCGGCAAGGAGCAGCATGTCAGCGTGCCGACCCATACGGTGGATGAAGAGCTGTTCGAGGAAGGCAAGATGTTCGATGGCTCCTCCATCGCCGGGTGGAAAGGCATCAATGAGTCCGACATGGTGCTGATGCCCGATCCCGAGAGCGCCGTGGTGGATCCGTTTTTTGAGGAACCCACCGTGAATCTGCGCTGTGATGTGATTGAGCCGACCACCATGCAGGGCTATGGACGCGACCCGCGTTCGCTGGCCAAGCGCGGCGAGGCCTACCTGAAATCCACCGGTATCGCCGACGTCGCCTACTTCGGACCTGAGAACGAGTTTTTCATCTTCGACGACATCCGCTGGGGGGCCGACATCAGCGGTTCTTTCTACAAGATCGATTCCAAGGAAGCCGGCTGGAATTCCGAACGCGTCTACGAGGGCGGCAATATCGGCCATCGTCCCGGCATCAAGGGTGGTTACTTCCCGGTCCCGCCGGTGGATGCCCTGCAGGACATCCGTTCCGCCATGTGCGTGGCGCTGGAGGATATGGGACTAAAGACCGAGGTGCACCACCACGAGGTGGCGACCGCGGGTCAGTGCGAGATCGGCGTAGCCTTCGGCACCCTCGTCAAGAAGGCTGACGAAGTGCAGATCCTCAAGTACGTGGTGATGAACGTGGCGCATGCCTACGGCAAGACCGCCACCTTCATGCCCAAACCCCTGGTGGGCGACAACGGTAGCGGCATGCATGTGCACCAGTCGCTGGCCAAGGATGGCAAGAACCTGTTCAGCGGCAACCTCTACGGCGGGCTGTCAGAACTGGCGCTGTTTTACATCGGCGGCCTGATCAAGCACGCACGTGCACTCAATGCCCTCACCAACGCCAGCACCAACAGCTACAAACGCCTGGTGCCGCATTTCGAGGCGCCGGTGATGTTGGCCTATTCCGCCCGCAACCGTTCCGCCTCCATCCGCATCCCTTTCTCAAGTGCCAAGAAGCGTCGCATCGAAGTGCGCTTTCCGGATTCCAGCAGCAATCCCTACTTCGCCTTCACCGCCATGATGATGGCAGGCCTGGACGGCATCCAGAACAAGATTCATCCGGGTGAAGCCATGGATAAAGACCTGTATGACCTGCCGCCTGAAGAGGAGAAAAACATCCCGCAGGTGTGTTACGCGCTGGACATGGCACTGGAGCATCTGGACAAGGATCGCGGCTTTCTCAAGGCCGGCGGGGTGTTCACGGACGATGTCATCGATGCCTACATCGGTCTCAAGATGCAGGAAGTCACGCGCCTGCGAATGACCACACATCCGGTGGAGTTCGATATGTACTTCAGCCTGTGAAGCGTTCACAAGTGCCCAGCAGATAAAAAACCGGCGTACCGAGGGATGGGGAAACGGTACGCCGGTAACTTTCCGGGCATTTGGGGAGACGCCCGGCTGGCCCCGAAAGGGAGAGGCGGGGCCAGTTCAGCACACCGGGGAGATGCGCCGTTGGGACCGGTTAGCCGATCAAAAACAATCCGACGTCATAGATAGACAATTTAGACTAGACCGTCCAGTCTACTTTTGCAAGTACCTGCCTGAGCCCCGTGATTGCCACGTTTCGGCAGTTCCGGCCCGCATTGACACGCGAGCGCCGACACGGGAGGCGCTGTGCTGAGCGCACAGTGGATACTTGTCCACCTCAAGCAAACTGGCTAGGCTGCTACCATGAATAAAGCACTTTTTTTGAGCCTGTTGGTCCTGGTACTCGGCACCGGTTTGATCCAGGCCGATCCGGTCTACAAATGGGTCGATGCCCAGGGCAACGTGCATTACACCGATCACCCACGCCCGGGCGCGGTAAAAGTGCAGTTGCCCAAGTCCCAAACGTACCAGCCGCCTTCCATGAACGATATGCCAACGCCCGCGCCGGAGGCATCTACAGAAACACCCACGACCGGCTATCAACAGTTAAACATCGCCTCGCCTGCTGACCAGGCGACGCTCTGGTATGTCGACGAAGTGCCGGTGTCGGTCAGCCTGGTACCTAACTTGCGTACGGGTGACACCCTCACCTACAACATGGATGGCCAGACCATCGGACCCACCACCGAGACCAGCGTCACCTTCAAGAACATCCCACGGGGCGAACACACGGTGTCTGTGACCCTGAATGCCGCCAATGGGACGAGCCTTTCAGCGGGTCCAGTGACGTTTTACGTACAACAGAAGACAATCTTAGGTCCCAAGCCGCCCCGTTAAGGGGCGTTTGCACTATAATGGTGCAAATGCTCGACTCTGACCTGTTACACCCCCCGAATGCCTTACTGGAGAGCCAGACCACGGCTCTGCTCTGGCTCGATGAGGCCTGTCGACTTTGTTATCTGAACCCAGCCGCAGAAACCCTGCTGGATCTGGATGGCCGGCGCTGTATCGGACAGCCCCTCGCCAACAGCTTGCCTGAAGCCTCTGTCTTCATGACCATTTTGGGACGGGTCATCACTGACCGGGAAATAGTCACCCAGCGGGAGCTGTGCCTTGAGGTCGGCCCGGCCGATGCCCGCCATGTCGTGACCGCGGATTGCACCGTCACACCCATTGCCGTACAGGCAGGCGAGGTCAGATTGCTGGTGGAATTGGCGCCACTGGATCGTCACCTGCGCATCAGCCGTGAAGCGGCTCTCACCGAACAGAACGCCGCCAACCGTTCACTGGCCCTCAAGCTCGCCCACGAGATCAAGAATCCACTCGGCGGCCTGCGCGGAGCGGCGCAGCTGTTGGCACGGCGCTTGGATGATCCGGGGCTACTGGAATACACCCGCATCATCGTGACTGAAGCGGATCGTCTGACGGCGCTGGTGGATTCCCTGCTCGGACCCCATCAAGTGCTGCGGCGCGAGCCCACCAACATCCACGAACTGCTCGAACATGTGGCCCAGCTTTTGCTGGCCGCGGCCCCCGGCAGACGCAAGATCAAACGCGACTATGACCCCAGCCTGCCGGAACTGCAGTTGGACCGTGATCAGATCATCCAGGCACTGCTGAATCTCGCCAAGAATGCCTGCGAGGCCGTCGGTGAACGCGGCCTGATCATGTTGCGCAGCCGTGCCTTGCGGCAATTCACCCTGCACGGCGTCCGCCACCGGCTGGTGGCCTGCATAGAGATCGAAGACAACGGCCCGGGCATCGCCCCCGAATTAATGCCGCAGCTGTTCAGCCCCCTGGTGAGCCGCAAACCCAATGGCTCGGGCCTGGGACTCAGCATCGCCCAGGAACTGATCAGCCGCCATGACGGGCTCATCGAATGCATGAGCAGCCCGGGGCGCACTGTATTCTCCATACTGCTGCCAATCGGTATCCAGCATGAACACGAAACCGCATAAGATCTGGGTCGTGGATGATGACCCTTCGCTGCGCTGGGTCATGAGCGAGGCGTTGCGGGAAGCCGGGCATGCGCCTCAGGATTTCAACAGCATCGAAGAGGTGCTGGGGGCATTGCACGCCAGCGCACCCGATGTCCTGATCACCGACATCCATCTGCCGGGCGAAGACGGCCTGGAATTATTACGCAGCGTGCGTACTGCCCATCCGCGCCTGCCAGTGGTGGTGGTCACCGCCCACAGTGACCTGCAGACCGCAGTGGCCGCTTACCAGGGTGGGGCCTTCGAGTACCTGGCCAAACCCTTCGATGTGGATGATCTCACCGCGGTGGTGGCGCGCGCCTTGCAGACGTCGACATCGTCCGGGCATGCGCGTTTGTCCAAAACACAGCCCGTGGACACGCTCATCGGTGAAGCCCCGGCCATGCAGGCGGTATTTCGCACCATCGGGCGGCTGTCCGGAACACATCTGACGGTGTTGATCACCGGCGAATCCGGCACCGGCAAAGAACTGGTGGCCCGGGCCCTGCATCGTCACAGTCCCCGCAGCCAACGCCCCTTCATCGCGCTCAATACCGCGGCCATCCCGGCGGAATTGCTGGAATCCGAACTCTTCGGGCATGAACGCGGGGCCTTCACCGGCGCTAATGCGCGCCGCGTCGGGCGCTTCGAACAGGCCCATGGCGGCACCCTGTTCCTGGACGAGATCGGCGACATGCCGCCGGCCTTGCAGACACGTTTATTGCGGGTGCTGGCGGAAGGCGAGTTCTACCGGGTGGGCGGCCATGAACCGGTGAAGGTGAACGTGCGCATCATCGCCGCCACCCACCAGCATCTGGAACAACAGGTGGCGGCGGGACGCTTCCGTGAAGACCTGTTCCATCGCCTGAATGTGGTGCAGGTGCAGATGCCGGCGCTGCGTGAGCGCCGCGAGGACATCCCGCAGTTACTTGAGCATTTCATGCAGGCAGCCGCGCGCGAACTGAACCTCGAGCACAAACGGCTCACCGCGGCCGCCATGGCCGCCTTGCGGGAGCGTAATTGGCCGGGGAACGTGCGCGAACTCCGGAACGTCTGCCGGCGGCTGACGCTCATGGCGAGCGGACGCATCGTACATCGCAGCGACTTGTCGGCACTGCTGAATGAGAATGAGATCAAATCGTCTGATGATGGCGATAGCAGTGACTGGCGAATTGCGCTGCGTGATTGGACACGCAAACAATTGGCGGAAGGCAAGACCGGCATCTTCTCGCTGGCGGCGGAAGACATGCAAAAAGTTTTAATCGAGACCGGCCTGGAAAGCAGCGGCGGCCATCGTCAGCAAGCGGCCCGGCTGCTGGGCATCGGCCGCAACACCCTCACACGCAAGCTGAAGACTTCGGATCCCGGATGAGCGGTGCGTGTTTTTAGAAAGTGACGGTCGCCATGATGCTATCGGCGTAGATTCCGCTGGCGACATTCTCCAGTGCCGGGAGCTGGCCGTAAACCCGAATGTTCACTCTGTTGTTGCTGAAATTCTTGCTGACCGTCTGTGTACCCGCGGTACCGTCACCGAAGATGATCACCTGCGCAGCGGTGGTGTACAGGTTGTAAGCCAGCCGGTCGCTGGTAGAAGTGCTGGACATATAGCGGGGATTATACGTGCCGCTCTGACCAGTGCTGAGCGCCACGTTAACCCTACCTTTACCGTTGCAGATGACGGTGATGCGAGAAGTGCGGTTGAGGGGTGTGGTGTTGAAGGGGCTGTAGTTGCC
>JAJYBN010000192.1:1102-3343 GCA_021779005.1 Pseudomonadota bacterium | reverse complement strand
GGTTTGAGCCCCAGATACTCATCGCCGGCATTGTGGCCACCCACGAAAGCCAGCTCCCCGTCCACCACCACGATTTTCCGGTGATTTCGGAAGTTGAGCTGGTAGCGGTTGATCAGCCTGCGATGGCGGGTCGTGAATTCCTGAACCTTGACATGCGCGCTGCGCAACTCATCGAGGTAGCGTGACGGCAGGTCGTGGCAACCGATGCCGTCATACAGGAAGTATATTTTCACCCCAGCCAGGGCCTGGGAGATCAACGCATCTTTCAGGCGGCGTCCGATGCCGTCGTCATGCACGATGAAGAATTGCACGATCACATAGTTTTTGGCTGCCGCTATCGCGGAGAGGATGGCGGCAAAAGTTGCCTCACCATTGATCAATAGCCGCACATCGTTGCTGCGCGTGAACGGAAGTCCGGTGAGTCCAGACAGCATCTGGATGCCGTCGAGCAAATGGCCCACCTGCGCTTCAGCTTCGACGCGTGCTCTTTTGCTGTGTTGGAAGGCACGTGCATGGGAATGGAACTGGCGGTTGCGCGCCCGGCGTGCTTCCACGTAGCCGAAAAACTTGGTGCGGCCGAAGATCAGATAAGGGACGAGGGCAAGATACGGCATGAATATCAGGGATACCGCCCAGGCGATGGCGCCCTGGGGTGTGCGGGCCGTGAGTGCCGCGTGCGCGGCGGCCGCCAGTCCCGTGAGGTGCAGCACGGCGATGCCGGAGATGATGGCTGCGTGCAGGATCTCGGTGTGCATGGTTGCTGTCGAATCGCTCAGCCGAGACGGCTGATGTTCGCTATCTGGCTTTCCAGCTCGCGGATGGCGTTGGCAGTTTCTGCAGCCCGGTTGCGTTCCTTGTCCACCAGTTCCGCTGGCGCCTTGCCGACAAATGCCTGGTTGCCGAGTTTGGCCTCAAGCCGCTGTAACTCGGCACGCAGCCTGGTGAGCTGCTTCTCAAGCCTTTCAAGTTCAGCTGCCACGTCTATCAGGCCCTCGAACGGGATATGCAGGCGGGCATCATCGATTGTGATGGCGACAGCGGCCCGTGGTGGAGAAGCCCCGGGTTCCAGGCGGGTGATGGATTCGATCCGGGCCAGGAATGCAAGTTCCGCACCGATGCGGTCGAACAAATACGGATCATGGACGCCCGCTTCCAGAACCACGCACATGCTTTTCGAGGGCGGAACGCCATGTTCGCTGCGTATCTTGCGGATTTCTCCAACGGCGTATATCAAAGATACGATGTCACCAGTTGCTTTACTGGGATTGGATATCTGACGCTGAATTTTAGGGTAGTCCTGCATAGAGACAGAAGCGCCTTTTATGCCAAGTTTCGGCGCGATCTGCTGCCAAAGTTCTTCGGTAATGAATGGGCTGATCGGATGCAATGCCCGCAGCAGCGCTTCCAGGACGTACAGAAGGGTATGCCGTGTCGAATCTGCGGCCTGGCGATCAGTGCCGTTGAGTGCGGGCTTCGACAGCTCGATGAACCAGTCGCAATAATCGTTCCAGGTGAACTCGTAGAGTTCCTGGGCTAGCAGGTCGAAACGGTAGGTTTTGTAATGTTCATCTATGTTATGCAGTAGATGTTCGAGTTTGTTGACGATCCAGTGCTCTGCAAGTGTCCGCAATGGTGGCAGGCCCTTTGCAGTGAATCCTTCGCAATTCATCAATACGAAGCGCGACGCATTCCACAGCTTGGTGCAGAAATTCCTGTAGCCCTCGCAACGCTTGAGGTCGAAGTTGATGGTGCGACTATAGGTGGCCAGGGCCGCGAATGTGAATCGCAGGGCATCGGCGCCAACCGCCGGTATACCGTCCGGGTATTCATGGCGAATGCGTTTGGCTACCTTCTCGCGCACTTGCGGTATCAACAAGCTTTCGGTGGATTTCTTAACCAGAGCTTCCAGTCCGATGCCATCCATCAGGTCCAGGGGGTCGATGGTGTTGCCCTTGGATTTGGACATCTTCTGGCCTTCCGAGTCACGCACGATGGCGTTGATGTACACCTCTCTAAACGGCACGCGCCGGGTGAAGGACTGGGTAGCCATGACCATGCGCGCCACCCAGAAGAAGATGATGTCGAATCCGGTCACCACCACCGCGGAGGGCAGGAATCTCTGATCCTTGGACCAGTTGGCGACAGTCCCGCCGCTCATATTTTTGACCGGATCCGCGGATGGCCAGCCGAGCGTGGAGAACGGCCACAGCGCAGAGCTGAACCAGGTATCCAGGACATCCT
>JAJYBN010000192.1:0-1092 GCA_021779005.1 Pseudomonadota bacterium | reverse complement strand
TACAGCATCGGTTTCATCCTCGCCCACGAAAATGTTGCCAGCTTCGTCATACCAGGCAGGAATGCGGTGGCCCCACCACAACTGGCGGCTCACACACCAATCCTGGATATTTTCCAGCCACTGCGTGTAAGTCGTCGACCAATTGTCCGGTACGAATTTGATGTCGCCGGAGCGTACCGCTTTCAATGCCGGCTCGGTGATGGCTTTGCGTCCACCTGCGCCTGGCTGGCCATCCACGCGGACATCGCTGGTCAGATCCAGGAACCATTGGTCCGTAAGCATGGGTTCGATGATGGCATCGGAGCGCTGGCTTACCGGCACCATGAGTTTATGTTTGCGGGTCTCGATCAACAGTTGCTGGTGTGTGATATCGGCGATGATGCGTTTGCGCGCTGCGAAGCGCTCCAGCCCGCGATAAGCGGCGGGCGCGGCATTATTGACTTTCGCATCCAGGGTAAAGATCGTCAGCAACGGCAGCCGGTGTCGTTGACCGATCTTGTAATCATTGAAATCATGAGCCGGGGTTATCTTTACCGCTCCAGTACCGAATTCCTTGTCCACGTATTCATCGCCAATCACGGGAATCTCGCGCTCTGCTAGCGGTAGCCTGAGTTTCTTGCCGATGAGTTTCTTGTATCTCTTGTCTTGCGGATGCACGGCAACTGCCACGTCACCCAGCAAGGTCTCCGGCCGGGTGGTGGCGACCACCAGGCCTTCCCCGCCATCTGACGCCGGATAGCGTATGAGCCACAGATGGCCGTCGCGTTCCTCGTTGTTGACCTCGAGGTCGGAGACCGCGGTCTGCAACACCGGATCCCAATGCACCAGGCGCTTGCCCCGGTACAGCAGGCCCGCGCGGTACCAGTCAATGAACACCCGGCGCACGGCAGCGGACAGGCCCGCATCCATGGTGAAGCGTTCCCGTGACCAGTCGATGGAAGCGCCGAGCCGGCGCATCTGTTTGGTGATGACCGAACCAGATTCATCTTTCCATTGCCATACTCTTTTTATGAAGCGCTCACGTCCCAGGTCATGGCGGGTCTGGTCCTCGGCCCCCAACTCGTTTTCAACGATCTTCTTGGTTTTGATTCC
>JAJYBN010000007.1:7844-14106 GCA_021779005.1 Pseudomonadota bacterium | reverse complement strand
ACCGCCAATGGCTGAAAGAGCTGGTGCCGTTGTTTGCCGACGATAAGATCGCCGTAGTGCAGGCACCGCAGGATTATCGTGATGCTGATGTGAACCTATTCAAAGCCATGTGTTATGCCGAGTATCGGGGTTTCTTCTACATCGGCATGATCACCCGTAACGAGCGCAATGCCATCATCCAGCATGGCACCATGACCATGATCCGCAGACGGGTGTTGGAGGATCTGCAGGGCTGGGCTGAATGGTGCATCACCGAGGATGCGGAATTGGGCTTGCGGGTGTTCGCTGCCGGCCTTGAAGCCGCTTACATTCCACGCGGTTATGGCCGCGGCCTCATGCCGGATACATTTCTGGACTACAAAAAACAGCGCTTTCGCTGGGCCTATGGCGCCATGCAGATATTGCGCCATCACGCCCATATACTGCTGGGGCGCGCCGGCCCGCTCACCCTGGGCCAGCGCTATCACTTCCTGGCCGGCTGGCTGCCGTGGCTGGCGGACGGACTCAATCTGCTGTTCAACCTGAGCGCCTTGCTGTGGTCGCTGGCCATGATCAATTTTCCACACAAGATCGATCCACCCATGCTGGCGGTATCGGCACTGCCGTTGGCGCTGTTCACATTCAAACTTGCCAAGCTGGTGTACCTGTATCGCACGCGCGTGGGCGCTAACATCCGCCAGACTTCGGCGGCGGCGATCGCTGGACTGGCACTAACGCACACCATTGGGATGGCAATGCTCAGCGGACTCTTGACCCGTAACCAAGCATTCTTCCGTACGCCTAAGCAGGTGCGCAGCCATGCGCTACTGCAGGCCCTGGTTGCAAGCCGCGAGGAAACGTTAATCATGCTGGCTCTGTGGTTGAGTGCGCTCGCGGTTTTTACCCAAATCGCTAGTGGAATGCGTGACCTTACACTCTGGGTAATCGTTTTACTGATCCAGTCCGTTCCGTACTGTGCTTCGCTGCTGCTGGCATTGCTATCAGCACTCCCATCCCTGCCAGCCAGAATCATCGGTCGCGCCGAAAATATGGATGTGCTGGCACAATCGGTGCTCGAAGCAGAAAGCCTGGAACTCAGAAACTGATGATGTTGCCGATCACGATCTCATGCCCACTCACACCGGGCGCGCTCTTAAGGGGCCAAGCAATGGTAAGGTAGAAGGTATTGTCAAATGCGCTGCGGATGCTGCCAATGCGTAATCCCATACCGACATCGCTATAGATCGGACTCCACGCAATCGGCGACGATTGGTGGACCTGTGCCACATCCACATAGCCCACGAACCCCAGCTGGAAAAGACTCATGATCTGCATCGGGGTGACGATCCGGTCTTCGATGGTGGCCTGCCAGCGGCGGTCACCGATCGCGTAATAATTGGGATAACCTCGCAGCCCCTGAAGCCCGCCGATGTACAGATAACTTTCTGGATCCGGACGCAACACCGCATCCCACTGCACATGCGCGACCAGTGTCTGCCAGGGGAAATACTGGCTGTAATAAGTCAAGGTCAGATTACTCAGCAGATTTTGGCTGACGCCGTTCTGTTGGCGGTCATACGCGAAACCGGATGCCAGCAATACTGCATTGCCAGGCAATTCGCTTCCCCAGGAAGCAGACACTCCATAAAACGGCGCTGACACGTTGCCACCGAAGGTATCTCCATAATGTCCCGCTCGCAGATTCAGAATCCAGCCCAAATTGTAATCCTCAGTACGATCGATGTATTGCAAGTTGGTGAAGCTCATGTAGTGATCCTGAAAATATTCCCAGGTAAGACCCACACCAGCGAGCTGACGCGGTGTCAAGGTCGGTTCGGGCAATAATCCAGGATTGTCCAGCTGCAGGGCCCCATAACCGTAATCGCTATCGGTATACAGCATGCCGGCGCGCGTGCCGCTAGCGTCTGAGTTGGACCAGTTAATAAGATGCGCCCATGAGACATCATGTTGTTGCAGGTTGCTGGGCGCGGACCATGCGAGCGTATCCTGATTGTAGAAATTTATGTTCTCCTGTTGATCATAAAAACTGGTCTGCACCGACCACGGGGTTTGGTCTTCATAAAAAGGCTGACGGATGCTCAGATACTTGATATGGCCGTCAGATAAATCCTCATAGGTACTGGCCAGTTGCCAATAGCTGCCGAACAGTGCTGGATCCTGGTAGTCAATCAGGTTCGAGGTGCGCTGTGGATCACTGGCATGTCCAATACTTAGGGCTTTACCAGTACCGAATATATTTGCATCTGTAACTTCAAATTGAAGGGCGTTCTGCCCACCAACATGGGCGAATTGTAAATCCAGCTTCAAGGTCCATGCGTCCTTGACTTGTACGCTCACATCCACGCTGTGATCACTGCAGTTTTCAGGCGTTATACTGGATTCACGCAGATACCTGATCGCGTGCAGACGACGCGCACTCTCATAGATAATGCGCGGGTTTACGAGGTCACCGGATTTGAATAACAACTGTTCACGAATTGCTCGGGGAAGTGTTTTTATATGCAGTTTGTTGGCAAGACGCGCGTACCAAATGTTTTGTGCCGGATTATTGAGGTCGAATACATTGTCCACGACGATATGTATCTTACCGATACGATAACCCTGGACAGCAAGCAAATCCCACTCGACGTTGTTGTGCCACTGATCGAACGCATTGCTGGGCGGCACCGGGCAAGTATCGGCATGTGCTAGCCGCGCTATTGAAAGCGTGAAAATTAAAAGAACGGCGCCGACGCGTACGATTTGTCTAGCCACTCAAGATAAAGTCCCGGTGAAAACCGCTGGAGTCCAATGTTTTATGCGACGTGCGCGGCGCTGATCAACGCTTTCGTTCGAGTAATCCACCGGCACTGGTAACTGCTGCAGCCGCGGGCGGTCATCCAGGACATTGGCATTGATGCTGGCGTAATGCATGCCATCGATCTCCATTACCGCAGCCACGAATACACCACAGTTCGCGCAAATCAAGAAATCTGTAATGCCGAGCCCGAAACGGTAATGCCGCACGTGCGCGGGATCGATCGCGCGGATGTTCACGCGCCCCTTTGGATCCGTAGCGGTGATATTCCCATGGGCTCGGCAGAAGGAACATTGACAGACACGCACAGGCAGGTTCGTATGATTGAAACCGGTTTCAAAACTGATTTGAAGGTTACCGCAGTAACAACTACCAGTAAAAGTCATCATTTGATTGGCAGGACCAGGGTGTCAACAAATAATTCGGTAATCTGAATGACTGTGATTGCCGTGTAGGACTTGTGAGGATGTCCGTGCTGGCTTAAATATACCGGTTTACGCGCACCATGGCAGAGCAGCCAGAGGTGACGCCAGCCCTGTACTGTGGCAGGCTTCACGTCTATGCAGGATATACCCCTGAGCCCGCCAAGCAGCCTGCCACGCAAACTTGGCCTATGGACTGGCATGGCGGTGGTGGTGGGTATCATCATCGGCAGTGGCATCTTCCGCGTGCCATCCCCGATCGCCGCAGTCACCGGCAACCTCACTGGCATTGCCCTAGTGTGGGTTTTGGGGGGGCTGGTGGCCCTGTTCGGTGCTCTTTCAGTTGCAGAACTGGCGGCCATGTACCCGGAAGCGGGTGGCCCGTATGTGTACCTGCGGGAAGCCTATGGCCGGCCCATGGCTTTCGTGTTCGGCTGGATGTGGTTGCTGACCACACCCATCTCCTGGGCGGCACAAAGCCTGATCTTTGCCGAATATCTGGGATACTTCATACCGCTTTCGGCGACCGTCACGCATCTGATCGCTGCCATCCTGATCGTGCTGGTGAGCGCCGCCAATTACCGATCGGTGAAACTCGGCGCTGTGATCCAGAATCTGTCCAGCAGTGCCAAAGTCCTGGCCATCGTGGGATTGAGTGCGGCGATCTTCTTGCTGGCACCCGGCGGTGCCCACAACCCACTGCATGCGGAATCGATGGGAATGGCCAACTGGCCGGGCATCGGCATCGGGCTGGTGGCTGCGCTCTGGGCCTACGACGGATGGGAGAATCTCACCGCTGTTTCCGGTGAGGTGCGCAACCCACAGCGCAATCTTCCACTCGCATTGATCGGTGGCACCGTGGTCGTCATCGTGGTGTATCTGCTAATCAACGCCGCCTACCTGCGCGCCTTGCCGCTGTCAGAACTGGCGGCTTCCAAGTCGGTGGCCGCGGATTCCGCTACGCTGGTACTCGGGCATGCAGGCGCGTCGATGGTGGCGGCCCTAGTCATGCTCTCGGTATTCGGTACACTCAACGGCAGCATCCTTTCTAGTCCACGGGTGTTTTATGCCATGGCTGAGGACGGTTTGTTCTTCCGAACCGTGGGCCGGGTGCATCCGCGTTACGAAACACCCTACGTTGCCATCGCCTTCATCGTAGTGATTGCCGTCATCTACGTGCTACTGCTAGATTTCATGCATCTCGCCGAAGCCTATGTGCTCGGCATCTGGCCGTTCCTGGCGCTGGCAGTTATCGGTTTGTTCATCCTGAGGAAACGCCAGCCAGATTTTCCACGCCCTTACCGCGCGTGGGGTTATCCAATCATTCCTGCGCTATTCGTGCTGGCCACGTTCGTGGTGGTGGGCAATTCACTTTATGAACAACCTCTCTCTACCGGCAGAAGCATTCTCATCACGCTGCTGGGTGTTCCTTTGTACTACATCTGGATTTTCTGGCAGCGGCACACAAAGCCTAAAAAAGATGAGCCCCATCGCTAATGGGGGATCGAGCAGCTAGTGCAGGTCCAGATACTTTATTTTCCCCAGACTGTTACGTCTGGCCAGAAAACCGTAAGTGAATAGCGGAATACAGCTCATCGATGGTGAACTGTATTCCGCTATACATTCTCATTAGCTCAAAGCTTGGGAAGTTGTGGTGGCTCGTACAACCCGGGTTTACCCACCAGGAGCGTAGGGGCGCCCGCCGCATACGCTGCCTTGTTGAAGCTGGGAATATCCTGCTGTAGCAGCAGATTGAACTGCCCAATATAGCCTTCCAGGCGCGACTGTAACTCCGCCACCTTGCTCTTGAAAGGCGCACTCGGTGCCTGGGCAAAGCCACCGAGGAAAAAGGAGTTCCATTGCAGCTCGCCGTGGAAATGCGGTAGGTCCTTGAGGAAATCCTCATCCACGTCATGTTGGACATCCGGATCCAACAAGGTGTTTTTTAACTCTGTTATCTTGTCATTCAGCTTGCCAGCTTCGGCCAATATCGCCGCGTCGGTCTTTTCCTGCCCGGCCTGCTTGAGTGTCTCGCCCATGTCGCTGAGCTGGCTCTGCCAGGCGTTGAGCCGGTTCAGCATCTCATCCAAGGCACTCATCTGGTTGCGCATGGTCAAGGCCATCAGCAATTGCTCACGGTAGTCAGTGAGACTGACGTTCACGTCGGGGTCAAGTCGCACCGACACAGTTTGCGTCAGTGTTTGGCTGTCCGCAGTCAAGGACGCCGTATAGCTGCCGGGTAGCACCTGCGGGCCACCACGCTGCTGCTCGCCGCCTGCGCTCTTGATGAAATCGATGGCCGTTGGGCCGGCGTAATCCATATCCCAGACGAACTGATTCAAGCCGGCTTTTCCGGGAGCATGCAGCGTGTTGATGCTATGCCCCTGGGCATCGGTGATTACGATCATCACCGGGCCTTTCTTATCATGTTTGTCCTTGGCCTTGATCTCTGATTTCAGGTAATAGCTGAATTCCACGCCCTCGGGCGCGTTCGGTGCCGCGTACCTCCACTGCTGGCCTTCATCGGTCGACCAGCGATTGTAGAGTGTGCCCGGTTGTGGACTGAACAGATGGAAGTCACTACTGCCGATCGCGTCGTTCCATTCCTCCAGCGGTCGCAAGTTATCCAATACGAATAGGCCGCGCCCATGGGTTGCAACCGCCAATGAATGGGTAGCGGTTACGAACTGCAGGTCGAATACAGGGACGGTCGGGAAATCACCTTTAAGCACCTGCCAGTGGTCGCCATCGTCGCTCGAATAATAAAGTCCGGTTAGGGTGCCGGCGATGAGCAAGTCCTTGTGGTTGGGATCTTCACGCACCACCAGCACCGGCGTGTGCTCCGGCAGGCCATTGGTTATCCGGGTCCAGCTGTGCCCATAGTCGGTAGTGCGGTAAACATACGCCCGATCATTATTGACCATGTGTGCATCGAAACTCGCATACGCAGTCCCGGCGTCAAATGGTGAGACGCCAATCTGATAGACCCGCGCCCACTGGGGCGCAGCATGGGGCGTGACGTTGTACCAATGTGCTCCGCCGT
>JAJYBN010000007.1:0-7834 GCA_021779005.1 Pseudomonadota bacterium | reverse complement strand
GCCAGCGTGATGGACAGGAGGGTGTCGTAATTCTCTGCGGTACTGACATCGTGATACACCGGGCCACCGGGAGCCTGCTGCTTGCTCTTGTCGTTGCGCGTGAGATCAGGGCTAATGACCCGCCAGTTGTCCCCACCGTCGGTGGACTTGAACAACACGTTGGCGCCCAGATACACGGTGTTGGCATCGGTGGGCGAGACTGCTATCGGTGAGGTCCAATTGAAGCGGTACTCGGCTTCCGCCAGTGTCTTGGAGGTGTTCTGCAATCCATAGGAGGTGGTGGGCCGGATCATCCTCGAGAGATGCGTGCGGGTGTCGTAACGCACGGTGTAGCCGTCTTCCAGATCGGCGTAGATGATGTGCGGGTCGCTCGGAGCAATCACCGCATATTCACCATCACCGCCAACGGTCGTGAACCAGTTCTTGCCAGTCACGCCACGCTGGTTGAGGGTACTGGTCGGGCCGCACCAGGCACTGTTGTCCTGCAACCCGACACAGGCATTGAAAGGTGACTGGTTATCCACCGACACCATGTAGGCCTGCTCGATAGGTAAGGTATCCAGGAAACGCCAGTTTTTGCCGCCGTTGATGCTCAGATACACGCCACCGTCGTTGCCTTGGATGATGCGTTGCGAATTCTGCGGGTCGATCCATACGGCGTGATGGTCCACGTGCACTCCCTTGTCGATGGCATGTGCGGTCTTGCCGCCGTCCTCCGACATCATCAATTCCAGGGAAGTGAAATACACCTTGTTGTCATCGTCCGGGGCAACCTGCATGCCGGCGAAATACCATTGACGCACTGCCAGCGCATGGTTGTCGCTGACCATGGTCCAATCGTCACCGAGATCGGTGGACGACCACAGGGTGCCGTGTTTGGTGGGAATCAGAGCGTAGATGCGCTCCGGATTGCTGGGTGCCATGGCGAGCGTGATACGGCCGGTATCGCCGGATGGCAGCCCCTTGTCTAGTTTCTGCCAGCTGCTGCCGCCGTCGGTGGAGCGCCAGACTCCGCCGGTGACGCTGCCGTTCACCAGTGTCCAGGGATAGCGCCGCACCGTCCATAGGGCGGCGAACAGCACTTGCGGGTTGCCCGGCTGCATGACGATGCTGGAGGCGCCGGTGTTGTCATCCACAGACAGGACTTTAAGCCAGGTCTTGCCACCGTCGGTTGTACGAAACACGCCACGCTCGGGGTTGCTGCCCCAGGGATTTCCCAAGGCGGCCACGAACACGATACTGGGGTTCTTCGGGTCAATGACGATGGCGGCGATCTGGCCGGCCTGCTTCAGGCCTTTGAATTGCCAGGTCTTACCGGCATCCGGTGAGTAGTACACGCCAGCGCCGGTGATGGTGTCATTGCGCACATTGGCCTCACCGGTACCCACCCACACGAGGTTGGCGTTGGAGGGTGCCACGGCGATGGCACCAATGGAGGCGCTGTCGGCGTGTTCGAATACCGCCTTCCAGGTATCACCCCCGTCCGTGCTCTTCCACACACCGCCAGCTGCAGCACCAACGTAATAGACATTCGCATCCCCGGGGATGCCGACGACCGCCGATACCCGCCCACCGCCCACCGCCGGACCGATGTTGCGAAACTTGAAACTAGCCGTGATATCCGATTTCGATGGCATCGTCTCAGCATTGGCCATTACCGTGGACAAGAATGACAGACATGCAGTTAGCGCCAAAGCTAGCAAAAGTTGGGCACACAGCAGGCGGCGGACAATTTTCATAAAGATTCTCCGGTGTGGTTCGGTTTTTGATAGCAAGTCAGGGTGGTTATCTGTGACGGACGCAAGCCATTGGTAATGTCGCGGGTGTCGTGTGCATCGGGATACTCACCATTACGGAGGCGCAGCTTAAGTGTCCGGATGCGGCTTGACAAACTCGGTTTAGGTGTTATAGTGAATTACATCACCAATTTATACATAGGTGTCCCATGCGAACCCGCCAGCCCCTCTTATGCTTACTGATGACCGTTGCCCTGGTGGTTCCAGCCTTGTCGATTGCAGGCCAGGCACAGGCCGCCGATACCGTCACGGTCCAGACGACCTTGAGCTACGCCGGACCGTTGCCAGCGGGCATTGCCAGCCTCACGCTGGAGAACCTGGCGGGCCACCTGAGCGTGACCCAGGGTAACCGCTTTCTGGTGACCGCCACCGTGGTGGCGGGCAGCACAGATCAGGCCGCCGCCCAGGCATTAGCCCAGAGCGTGCGCTTCGACACCAGCCAGTCCAGCAATAACTTCACCCTGCATGTGCATTACCCGCTTGATCAGACCACCAGCTTTAACTATCTCAATACTGCCGATAAGACCGGTGGCAACAGTCATTTCTGTTTCTTTGGTGTGTTCTGCGTCAACGGTGGCGGCAGTAACCTGAGTTATCAGGGCAAAGAAGTACATGTTTACTACGGTAGCGATCGCGGCACGCCGTTGCATGTGGACCTGGTCGTGCAGGTGCCCACGGGTATGTCTCTGGCCGTGGTCAATTATGTGGGCCCTACAGAAGCCAGCGGCATCAACAACGATCTGCAGGTGAAAACCACCAGCGGCGATGTGCGCGTCAGCGACATGCACGGCCTATTTTCAGCGGATACCGGTTCAGGTGATGTGCACGTGGCGGCTCTCACCGGCGATCTCACTGCCGATACTGGCAGCGGTGACGTGTTCGCCGAACATGTCACCGGCAAGGTGTATGCCGAGACCGGCTCCGGTGATGTACATGTAGCCGAGTCCGATAGCCAGACTTTGTATGCGGATACCGGCTCGGGCGACGTCACGTTCTCCAAGGTCAAAGGCGAGATGAAACTCAACACTGGTTCCGGTGACATACGGCTGGATGGTGCCCACGGTTCATTGCATGCCGATACCGGTTCTGGCGATGTGATCGCCAGGCACTACACTGGCGGCGAGAGCGTGTGGGCCAAAACTGGCTCCGGTGACGTGTCCCTGGCCGGTGATCTGTCCGCCGTGCGCACGCTCTACATCGATACAGGTTCTGGTGATGTCACCCTCAAGACCGCGGCCGGGCTATCCATGCATCTGGACGCTTCATCAAGCAGCGGTGACGTCAATATCAATCTGCCGTACATGCATAACATGGTCATGCACCATGGAAAATTCGTAGCCGATTTCGGCAAAGTCGAAGGCACAGGTACAATCTCCACCGGCAGCGGTGATATCAATATGTCGCATGAATGAATGAGGATTCCGCCTTGAAAATCCGCAACCTGGTTATTTTGCTTCCGGTGCTGACGTTGCTGGCTAGCTGTAATGTCAACCAGAGCATCGACGTACCGGCCAATGCCCGCTGGTCAGGCGGCAGCAGCACCATCAATGGTGAAATCCATGTGGGTGCTGGAGCCATCGTGGATGGCAGCCTGCGGACCATCAACGGCCGTATCTACGTGGCCGACGGCGCCCACACCGGCAATCTCACTACCATCAATGGCGATATCCGGCTTGACGACGGAGTTCATGCCGGAGACATGCAAACCGTCAACGGTGGAATCAAGCTTGGTAAAGATACACTTGCTGGCAAAATGGCCACCGTGAATGGCGATATCATCGCCGGCAGCGGTGCATCTATCAGCGGTAATGTCGGCAGCGTCAATGGCGACATGGCCCTGTGCGGTGCACAGCTTGAAGGCAATCTGAGTTTCTATAACGGCAGCGTACTGCTCACCGGCGGCGGCGTGATCCACGGAAACCTGACCGCGCGGAAGCCGACCCACGATTCTGAGGAAAATTCGAAGGTCAACATTCCCGTAGTGATTATCGGCCCGCATGCCACTGTGGATGGCACCATCACGTTTGAACGACCGGGGGAACTCTATGTGAGTGACAGCGCTGTGATCCACTCTGTCGAGGGTGTCACGGCCGTGAAATTCCAGGGCCCGGCCCCTGCGGGCGTGCCATCACCCGCATGTCCGGCCAATTGAGATGTAGGCCGAAATTCCTATGTCCCTGACCATCCCGCACTGCACCTCGCCGCCTTAAGCATCGCCTGTAACCGCGGAGCTAAACCCGCGGTCTGTTTCCGTAATCAGATTTACCAGTACCGGGGAACACAATGTTCGGCCTTAAGCGACTCGTATTGCCTTTGATTATTGGCGCCCTGCTGCCGGACGCATCGCTTGCTGCTGCGTCGCAGATACAGACGCCGGTTATTACCGCCGGAGCCAAGACTGGCAACATCGTACTGGATGGCGATATGAATGAGGCTGCCTGGCGCGCGGCGCCGGTAATCACGCTTACCCAGCAGAATCCCCATCCTGGCGCAGCGACCCCCTACACGACGACTGTGCGCATCCTGCGCGGCCAGCGGCATCTGTATTTCGGCATCGTCTGTACGGATACCAATCCCTCGAAAATTGTCGTACACACCCTGCAACGCGATGCCGATCAGTCAAGCGACGACAATGTGATGATCGTGCTGGATACCTTCAGCCAGAAGAAACTTGCCTACGTGTTCCAGGTCAATGCCGGCGGTGCCATGGCCGACGGTCTGATCTCGCCCGGTTATCACAATTCCAACAGTAATACCCCGACGGTGGACTACAGTTGGAACGGCTATTGGGAAGCTGCGGTGAAGCACACCAGCGCAGGCTGGACAGCCGAGATCCGCATCGACACCCAGAGCCTGCAATTCAACAACCAGAATGCCGTTTGGGGGCTCAACATCAGCCGTTACATTCCACGTGACCAGCTCACCCTCGTCTGGTCCGGTATCAATCTCAACGCTTCGCCGACGAACCTGCAGTGGGAAGGGTCACTGACCGGCATCCAGGGTCTGCAGCAGGGGAATGGATTGGAATTTGACCCTTACGTGGTCAGCGAATACAGCGACGCCAAACACGATACCGCCAGCTGGACCGGTTTCGATCTCAAGTACAACTTCACCCCAGAGCTCGCCGGCCGCTTTACCTATCACACGGATTTCTCCGAGTCCCAGGCGAACTCGCAGCAGATCAATGCCTCACCCTACCCACAGACCATTCCGGAAACCCGCGCATTTTTCCTGGAGGGCGCCAATATCTTCACCTTCAGCCACAACCTCGGCCAGAACTTCATTCCATTCTATTCCCGCAGTGTCGGCTTGATAAATGGTGAACCCGTACCCCTGGACGAAGGTGTGAAACTTCTCGGCCATAGCGACGGCTGGACGCTGGGATTGCTTGATACACAGATGGCCAGCACGGATTTTTCCAACAGCACCAACCTGTTCGCGGGCCGTGCTGTTTACAACATCGATGACCAGTGGCGTGTAGGTATGCTCGTCACGCATGGCGACCCGCTGGGCCAGTCCGATAACACCTTGACGAGTTTCGACAGCACCTGGAGCACCTCTACGTTTGGAGGTGACAAGAACCTGAATGTTTCCGGCTGGGGTGCGCACTCCTCCGGCAATGATCTACCAAGCGGCACACCCAATGGCTATGGCTTCGACATCGAGTATCCTAACGATCTCTGGTACGCGGACTTCAACTACAACTTTTACGGCGATGCACTCGACCCGGCGCTGGGCTTCATCCAGCGGCCCGGGACCAAGCAGACCTACGTGGATGTCACCTACCAGCCGCGCCCCACCGCTGACAGCCTATTTTCCTGGGTTCGGCAGTTTTACTTCGATAGCAATTTCTACTATGTCACGGGTCTGGACAACCAGGTACAAAGCCAGGACTGGTCCTTCGCACCAATCAATTTCACGACCCAGAGTGGCTGGAACGTAAGCGCTCGGATACAGCCAACCTACGAAGTGCTCAGCACGCCATATGCAATATTTCCTGGCGTCATCATTCCTGATGGCGCTTACCATTTCACCACCCAGCATCTGCAATTCTCGACGCCACAATCGAACCCCTGGGTCTTCAGCATGAGCGGCGAGTTCGGTGGTATTTTCAGCGGACATTATCATGATATCGTGCCGCAGCTCTCCTTGGCCACGCCCGGCGGCCATTTCACCAGCAGCCTCGCGGCTGGAGCCATCTGGATCTACACACCGACTGGCAACGGGATCCTGCGTTTTGCACAGATGAGTGTCGGTTATTCGTTCACGCCTGATCTCACGCTCTCGACACTCAGCCAATACAACAATATCAGCCACAATGTTTCAGAGAACGCCATCCTGCAATGGAACATCCATTCGGATCGCATCCTGTATGTGGTATGGAACCATGGATTGACATTGAACCCGAATCTGCTCCAGGGCCAGCAAACCATTACCGGCAATAGCATGGTGTTTAAACTGGCTTGGGGATTCTATTGATGGGTGATTGATCCTTGTGGAGTCCATTCTGTAATCGAAATAGAGACAGTCATTTCATTCAGGAAATGCTGGAGCTGGAGCCACTGCCGAAATTCTAGTCCGGTCTGGGATGCACGTATTCGTCTCTGAGCAGAGCGCAGCACATGGTCTATAACTATGTATGCTGTGGATGGAAACAAAGCATTGGATGGCAAATCTAAGGATATGGGTTGTCATCAGGAGGGCATGATATATGACATATCGCATTGGACACCCAATACACCTCATCGTATCGAGGTTCCCGTGGATCATTGGCTTGGTGTTTATGGCCAGCGGAAGTGTCGCCGTAGCCGACTTGCTGCCGCCAGGCATCATGGTGATCCACTTCCGTGCACCGCCCGATTACATGGAACGACCGGCTGAATCCGGTCCATATTCCCGATACGCAATCCAGTCTGCTTTGCAACTGGCCAAGCTTGGCGATGTGGAAGCCGAATCCAATGTCGGTGTCATGTACGCGAGCCGCGGTGAATATGAGAAAGCCGCCTACTGGTACAGGCAGGCTGCCAACGCTGGTCTGGATACTGCGGCTTACAACCTGGGGACCCTGTATTTCAACGGCCGCGGAATGCCGCAGGATTACACGATTGCACACCAGTGGTTTGAGCAAGCCGCTAGGCGCGGCAACAAATATGCCGAATTTCAGTTAGGTATGACGTACTTTACCGGTCAGGGTGTGCAGAAAGATCCGGCGCAGGAGATGTACTGGTATGCAAGAGCCGCCCGGCAGGGTCTGCCTGCCGCCCAATATAATATTGCTGTGAATTACTTTAATGGCGAAGGCGTCGCCCAGGACAGGGTCGCCGCTTATGCCTGGATGTTGCTGGCGACGAAAGGTGGCTTGGAAACCAAAGATGCTCTGGAGATCATCGCTCAAGGTATGTCCCAGGAACAGATCCAGTCCGCGGAAAAATTAAGCCACAGTTTGTCGAAGCCCTGAGTGGCCGGCTACGTCCACAGATGGCTGTGCTTGAGCGGTGTGCCGGTATTGAACAGCACGACGGTCTCATCGCCCTTGAGCCAGCCGGAATCCAGCAACTTGATCTGGGCTGCGAGGGTGGCGGCGCCCTCCAATCCGGGAAACACGCCGCTGCCGGCAGCCATGACACGGGCATATTCGATCATCTCGGCATCACTGACGGCGACTCCGGTACCGTGGCTCTCTCTCAGGACTTGCAGCATCAGAAAATCACCGATGGCGGACGGTACCCGCAGCCCATCGGCAACAGTCTTGGCGTTGGCCCAGGGCTCCGCCTTCAGCGCGCTCGCGTGAAAAGCCTTGACGATGGGCGCGCAGTTTTCCGCCTGCACGCACACCATGCGCGGCCGTTGAGGACCGACCAGACCCAGCTGCTGCATCTCGGTGAATGCCTTCCACATGCCGATGAGCCCGGTGCCGCCGCCGGTCGGGTAGAGGATGACATCCGGCAATCGCCAATCGAGTTGCTCCGCCAGCTCATAGCCCATGGTCTTCTTCCCTTCGATGCGGTATGGCTCCTTGAGCGTGCTCACATCGAACC
>JAJYBN010000191.1 GCA_021779005.1 Pseudomonadota bacterium | reverse complement strand
TTCCGATCTTTCACCGGGCGTGATGATGCCGGGACAATTGGGACCGATGAGACGGCAATCGTCATCCTTGAGTGCAGCCTTCACCCGGACCATGTCGGTGACCGGAATACCTTCGGTGATGCACACGATGAGCTTGATGCCAGCATCCGCGGCTTCCAGGATGGCATCCGCTGCGAACGCCGCCGGCACATAGATCATGCTGGCTTCGGCACCGGTCTTTTTCACCGCGTCATGTACGGTGTTGAATACCGGCAAGCCAAGATGCTTCTCACCGCCACGACCGGGTGTCACGCCACCGACCAGTCTGGTGCCGTAGTCGAGAGCCTGCTGAGAATGGAAGGTACCCTGCTTCCCGGTGAAACCCTGGCAGATTACTTTCGTCTTTCTATTGACCAAAATGCTCATCATCGTATCCTTAAAGAAACTTTAACCGAGAAGTGGCTAAACCACTTACGCGTGTCATTTGATCGAGGCCACGACCTTTTTGGCCGCATCGGTAAGATCGTTGGCCGGCGTTATAGCGAGGCCGCTGTGAGCCAGTAATTTCTTGCCCTTCTCAACATTGGTGCCCTCAAGGCGCACCACCACCGGCACACGCACGCCCACATCCTTGACTGCGGCGATGATGCCCTCGGCGATAAGATCGCAACGCACGATGCCGCCGAAGATATTCACCAGGATCGCCTTGACGCTGCGGTTAGAAAGGATCAGCTTGAAAGCTGCAGTCACGCGCTCGCTGGTAGCACCGCCGCCCACATCCAGGAAGTTCGCCGGCGTTCCGCCATGCAGCTTGATGATGTCCATGGTGGCCATGGCCAGGCCGGCGCCATTCACCATGCAGGCGATATTGCCATCCAGGGAGACATAATTGAGTTCGTGTTGCCGGGCTTCACTTTCACGCGCGTCCTCCTGGGAAGCGTCGCGCATGGCCGCCAGATCCGGATGGCGAAACAGTGCGTTGTCATCCAGGTTGAGCTTGGCATCCAGAGCCAGCACCCGGCCATCGGTGGTGACGATGAGTGGATTCACCTCCACCAGGCTCGCATCCTTCTCTATGAACAGCCGATACAGGCCGTCGACGATCTTGCTGAAAGTGGCCATCTGGTTCTTCTCAGTGATGCCGAGACCAAAGGCCAATTCGCGGATCTGGTAGGGTTGTACGCCGGCCGCCGGATGCACATGCACCCGGAAGATCTTGTCCGGTGTGTTGGCGGCCACTTCCTCAATCTCCATGCCGCCGGCAGCCGATGCCATGAAAACCAGCTGCTCACGGCTGCGATCCACCAGCACCGACAGATACAGTTCGCGCGCGATATCGGAACCGGCTTCGATCAACAGCATGCTGACCGGTAGCCCTTCGGGGCCGGTCTGGTGTGTCACCAGGCGCCTGCCAAGCATACCCGCTGTGGCCTCACGCACGTCCTGGGTGCTGCGGCATAGCTTTACTCCGCCGGCTTTGCCTCGGCCGCCGGCATGCACCTGGGCCTTGACCACCCATAATGAGCCGCCCAGGGCCTGGGCGGCGGCCACGGCTTCCGCCGGAGATCTCGCCGGACGGCCATTGGGGATAGGGATACCGTATGCTGCAAACAGTTGTTTCGCCTGATACTCGTGCAGGTTCATGGGCAGGAGATTTTGTAATGGGGAAGAAAGGCTGTATTTTGAGGCATAGCACCGGCAATCGCAAAGGCAGTACTACAGCGTGAGCCAGCCGCAATTCGCAAACCCAGAAAAACACAGTGCTGCGCCCGAAGCGCTGGCATCAACTTCCAATCTCCCGTGGCGGCTTTTGCGGCTGTTGAATATTTACCGGCTGCTAGTCGGCATCCTGGTGGTGCTGGTGTACGCCGGCGGTCCGTCGCTGCTGTTGGTCACCCGTTACCCGAGTCTGTTCCTGTGGACCGGCATCGTCTATCTCGGCTTCTGCGTACTCACAGGATTCAGTCTGCGTGCGCGGCGGCCAGGCTTTGCCATGCAGGCCCAGATCGAACTGGTCGCCGACATCATCGCAGTCGTGCTGCTCATGCATGCCAGCGGCGGCCCCACCAGCGGTCTGGGCGGTTTGCTGTTCGTATACCTGGTCGCCGGCAGCGTGCTCATCCCCTGGCGCACCAGTCTGGCGTTCGCGGCCGTAGCCACGCTGCTGATTCTGTCGGATCACACGTACCTGATCCTGTTTGGCACCGCCACACCGGCCGGTTATGTGCAGGTCGGTCTTCTCGGCCTGATACTTTTCATCGCTGCCCTCTCGGGCTCCTATCTGGGACGCCGCTTGCGGGAAAGCGAGGCACTGGCGCTGCAGCGCGGCGTGGACCTGCAGAACCTGGCGCAACTCAACGACTACATCATCCGCCGCATGCGCACCGGTGTGGTGGTGGTGGACCAGGAGGACCGTGTGCGCCTCATCAATGAAGCGGCGCTCGCCAATTTCAACAAACAACGTGCGCAGGAGCTTAAGGTCAGCGAACTTTCGCCGCGGCTAAAACAGGAACTGGACAGTTGGCGTCAGGACAACTATCAGCATTCGGCGTCATTCAATTCGGAAGATGGCAAGCCGGTGATCCCGCATTTCACCCAACTGACACCCGAGAGCAACGCCGCCACGCTTATATTCCTGGAGGATTCGGGCTTGATGAGCGAACAGGTGCGGCAGATGAAACTTGCCGCCCTGGGGCGGTTGACCGGCAGTATCGCCCATGAGATCCGCAATCCCCTGGCCGCCATCAGCCACGCCAACCAGCTGCTGGCCGAATCCAGCAATCTGCCCGGAAGTGACCGACGCTTTACCCAAATCATTGCCGAGCACGTGCAGCGCATGGAGCGCATGGTGGAAACCATCCTGCAACTGTCGCGTCGCGAATCCACACGCGCTGAGGAACTTGAGCTGGGCCGCTGGCTGCGCGACTTTGTGGCGGAATTCCGCGAGCGCCAGGGGCTCAACGGCCAGGCGCTGGCAGTGCGCTTTGATACCGATGAAGACGTGCGGGTACGCGTGGACCCCGGGCATCTGTACCAGATCGCCTGGAACTTGTCGGAAAATGCCCTGCGCTACGGCCAACCCGCCCAATCCGGCGAGGCTCCGCTGATTGAATATCGCATCAGCCCGCTGGCCACGCCCGGCGGCATGGAACTCGCCATCCTGGACCGCGGCAGCGGCGTGCCCAAAGATATCGCCGATCACATCTTCGAGCCGTTCTATACTTCCAATCCGCGCGGCACCGGTTTGGGTCTGTTCATCGCGCGGGAGCTGTGCGAATGTAATCGCGCCAGACTGGTGTATGAGCAGCGGCCGGAAGGTGGCAGCTGCTTCCGCATCCTGTTTGGCATTCAGCAAGGCTGGTTGGCATAGATGGCGACCAACAAGAAACCCCTGGCGC
>JAJYBN010000190.1 GCA_021779005.1 Pseudomonadota bacterium | reverse complement strand
CCAGCACCAACAGGGTGATGAACGCCACCAGCAGCAGCAGTACCAGGCCCGCGAGGCTGCGCCCCGGTCCGTTTAAGAAACGGCCATGCATCAGACGGGCTAATCCGCTAAAAAACCACACCAGGCCTATGATGGACACGATCATCATCAGCGCGCTACCTATGTACAGGGTGATACTCGTACTGTCCATGATCGCCTCTGGGTAGAAACCCGGAGTTCACTCTAGCATGGGCCGATGCGATGCCTGCGCGTAGGCGCGGCCGGCGGTAATGTTTATACTTGCAGGATGCGTAGACTGACTGTTATATGCCTTGCGACCGCTCTATTCCCTGTGCTTATGGCCGGTTGTGGCCAGACGGGCCCTCTTTATCTGCCGGTTACAGCGCCGCGTACCATCCCCGCCATGCCGCGGACAGCAACTACCGCCAAACAACCCTCCACCGCTACACCACCGGCCCAGGCACAAATCCACACTCAGCCTGCAACATTGAAACCGGGTACATGAGCGCCACCGGGCGCGCTGCCATACGCTCTCCGCAATTTGATTACCGCGGCGGTGTGCTGTACACCGAGAGCCTCAGCCTGGATCAGCTGGCACAACGTTTCGGTACTCCATTGTATGTGTATTCCAAAGCTGCCTTCATTGACGCCTGGCGGCGATTCAATCAGGCATTCGATGGCCATGGCCAGCGCGTGTGCTATGCCGTCAAGGCCAACAGCAACTTGGCGATCCTGAAACTGCTGGCGAATCTCGGTGCTGGTTTCGATATCGTGTCGGTGGGCGAACTCGAACGCGTGCTGCGCGCGGGCGGCGATCCGGCAGCCATCGTATTCTCCGGCGTGGGCAAGCGTGAAGATGAAATGCGGCGCGCACTTGAGGTCGGCATCCTGTGTTTCAACGTGGAATCGGAAGCGGAGCTGCTGCGTTTGTCCGCGCTTGCCCACAGCCAGGGCAGGTCCGCTGCCATCGCCATACGCATCAATCCACATGTGGAGACCGATACCCATCCGCATATCGCCACGGGCCATCGTGATGCCAAATTCGGCATCGACATTCAGCGTGCTGAAACACTCTATGGGCAGGCCGCCAGCCTTCCCGGCATCAGGATAATCGGCATCGCCTGCCATATCGGCTCACAGATCACACAGCCTGCGCCATTCATGACTGCTGTAAGTCATATCATGACCTTGGTGGAACGTTTGCTTGAAAATGGCATCGCCTTGCAACATGTGGATTTGGGTGGTGGTTTTGGTGTGCACTACCACGATGAACCCCAGCTGGATATCAGCGCCCTCATCGGGTGCATGCGCCAAGCAGTGGAGAAACATGGATTGAAATTGCTGCTGGAACCCGGGCGCGTACTGGTGGCGAAAGCCGGCGTGCTGCTGACTCGGGTTGAATACCTGAAGACCACCGATCAGGGCCGTTTCGTGATCGTGGATGCGGGCATGAC
This sequence comes from Pseudomonadota bacterium, assembly GCA_021779005.1. Classification (GTDB taxonomy): domain Bacteria; phylum Pseudomonadota; class Gammaproteobacteria; order Natronospirales; family REEB76; genus REEB76. Next base: position 1,926 of record JAJYBN010000190.1, on the reverse strand, counting down.
CGAGCTCATCCGTCCGCCTTTATATGATGCCTGGCACGAGATCCGAGCAGTGGAGCTGCGCCCTGGTATGCCGTTTGAACTCCATGATGTCGTGGGTCCGGTGTGTGAATCAGCCGACACCCTGGGCCGCGACCGGCGGCTCGCGGTCCAAGCGGGCGACTTGTTGGCGATCATGGATGCCGGAGCCTACGGATTCTCCATGAGTTCAAACTACAATTCCCGGCCACGCGCCGCAGAGGTGCTGGTGGATGGTGAGCATGCAACGCTCATCCGGCGTCGAGAAGTCCTGGAAGAACTGATGATGCAAGAAGAACTGCCCGACTGATGAATACCTGCGCAGCGATAGTCCTTATCAGTTAGATAGATAAAGCCATGCCAAACAATGAAAAACAAAACCCGACTGTCGCGGCTGGAAAACAAAAGTCGCTGGTACTGGTGGACGGATCCTCCTATCTGTATCGGGCGTTCTATGCGCTGCCTCCGCTGAGCAATTCCAGCGGCCAGCCTACCGGGGCGGTACGTGGTGTAGCTGCCATGCTGAAAAAATTACAGGCAGAACATGAGCCCGATCACATCGCAGTGGTTTTCGACGCCCGCGGTAAGACATTCCGCGATGAACTCTTCACGGAGTACAAGGCCAACCGGCCACCCATGCCCGATGACATGAGCCTGCAGATCGAGCCGCTGCATGCGCTGGTGAAGGCACTCGGATTCCCAGTGCTACAGGTCGCGGGCGTGGAAGCCGATGATGTGATCGGCACACTGGCGAAACAGGCAGCGGAAGCCGGCCAGACAGTGCTGATCTCCACCGGCGACAAGGACATGGGCCAACTTGTGAATGAGCGCGTAACCCTGGTGAATACCATGACCGATACGCTGCTGGATCGCGAGGGTGTGCAGCAGAAGTTTGGCGTCTGGCCGGAACAGATCATCGATTATCTGGCGCTGGTGGGCGACAGTTCCGACAATATTCCGGGGGTTTCCGGCATCGGTCCCAAAACCGCAGCGCCCCTGTTGGCGCACTTCGGTACGCTCGAAGCCCTGTACCAGCGGCTTGATGAGATCCCCCAGCTGGACATCCGCGGCGCTAAAACCCTGCCGGAGAAATTTCGCGGCCAGCGTGAAAAGGCCATGCTCTCGCGCCAGCTTGCAATCATCCGCTGCGACGTACCGCTGCCGATAAAGCTTGACGATCTGACGATGCACGCGCCGGACACACAGACGCTGCGCGAACTTTATACGCAGCTTGAATTCAAGACCTGGTTGCGCCAGCTTGATGGCGATGAATCGCCTTCGGCCCCGGCTTCCGTACCCTCACCCCTCCCCGTTCAACCTACACTTCCATCCAGCTATACGACCGTGATTGACGAGGCCACGCTGGATAAATGGATCAAGAAACTTGAGGCAGCGGAATTATTCGCTTTCGACACCGAGACCACCAGTCTGGATTACATGCAGGCCGAAATCGTCGGCCTGTCGTTCGCTGTCAAACCCCGCGAGGCTGCTTACCTGCCGCTGGCGCATCGCTATGCAGACGCGCCCCCGCAACTGGACCGGGAGCTGGTACTAAAACGCTTCAAGCCACTGTTGGAGAATGTTGCGCACGCCAAACTCGGCCATCACCTCAAATACGACGCACACGTACTGAGAAACCACGGTGTGGAATTGCGCGGCATCCGTTACGACTCCATGCTCGAATCCTACGTGCTCGACAGCACCGCCAGCCGCCACGATATGGATTCGCTGGCGCAGAAATACCTGGATTACAAGACCATCCTCTCTGAGGACGTGGCCGGCAAGGGCGCCAAGCAGATCGGCTTCGAGCAAGTACGCATCGAGGATGCCACGCGCTATTCGGCCGAAGACGCCGACATCACCCTGCGCCTGCACCATATGCTGTGGCCACGGCTCGCCGCCACGCCTACG
>JAJYBN010000189.1 GCA_021779005.1 Pseudomonadota bacterium | reverse complement strand
GCGTCACTCGGCCTTGGCGTTCGCAGCCGGCGATGCCGGTGACGGTCGCGTGTTTGTCGCCGCGATTCTTCAGCCATTGCAGGCTTGAACCCTGCACGTCGGCATCCAGCAGCGCGGTGCGATAGCCACGCGCGGCATAATAGCCCGCCAGATTGGTGCACAAGGTGGTCTTGCCACAACCGCCTTTGGAATTGATCACCACGATGCGCATCAACGGACGCATGGGAGCCGCATGTCGCTGCCCCTCCGGATGGGTCGCCGGTGTGTTTGCAGATTTGGGATACCAGAGTTTCAGGTTCAACATGGATCCGTTCCCCGGACATAGTACGCACAAGCATGCAGCCTGTTGAGCGGCCGGTGACATGCGTTCCCTAAACAGGCCGTCACTGGCATTTGAATATACATGATCTTACTATCTGTCAAGCAGCCGATCGCCGGCATGCGCGCTTGCCGGTGCGTAGCCTGGTACTGCCTTATTGAGAGCATGGATCCTGGCATAGTTGCATGGCATCTGACATAACCAACAAACAGCGAAAAATGACCGACACCATCGCAGCATACGCTCTGGCAGCGCATCGCAGAGCCGGGCTTCCGCCAACCCAGGGATGGCCGACTCCGTATGCATGAGCCCTTGGCATCACGGCCAAAACTGGGACTGGTGCTGCCGGGCGGCGGCGCGCGCGCTGCCTATCAGGCCGGCGTGCTCAGCGCCATCGCGGAACTGTTGCCCGCCGGAGATTGCAATCCGTTCCCGATCATCTCCGGCACCTCGGCGGGCGCCATCAATGCGGCGTTTATCGCCACCAATGCCGCGCATTTCCGCAAAGGCGCTGAACATCTGGCCAGCGACTGGCGGCATATCAACACCGAGCGGGGCATTCGTACCGACGCCTATACGATCTTCAAGAACATCAGCTATTGGCTGCTGGCACTGATGCATACCGGTTTCGGGCGGCGCAATCCCATCGTGTTGCTGGACAATGCGCCCCTGCGGCGTCTGCTGGAGCAGCACATCGTGTTTGCACGTTTGCAGGAAGCCATCGATTCCGGGAACCTGGAGGCGCTGGCCATCACCTGTTCCGGCTATACATCAGCGCGCGCCATCACCTTTTTTGAGGGCAAGCCGGAGCTGGAATCCTGGTGGCGCACCCGCCGGCAGGGCCAACCCTCGGAACTGCGCTTCGATCACATCATGGCTTCGGTATCGTTGCCGGGGATCTTCCCGGCGGTGCGCATCGGCCAGGAATACTTCGGCGACGGTTCGCTGCGCCAGGCGGCGCCGCTCAGCCCGGCGGTGCATCTGGGGGCGGAACGCATCCTGGTGATTGGGGTACGCAACGAGCAGGCCAACCGCTTGCCCGCGCCCGACGAGCCGGTGCCGTATCCGCCCCTCGGCCAGATCGCCGGCTATCTGCTGGATGTGATCTTCAGCGACCGGGTGTACACAGACCTGGAGCGCTTGCGGCGCATCAATGCCACCCTCGGCCACATGTCGAAGCGTGAGCTGCTGGAACAGCCGTTGCGGAGTATCGACACCCTGGTGATCGTACCGAGCGTGGATATCCGTGACATCGCGCGCCGCCATGTCAACGAATTCCCGCACAGCATGCGCTTGCTGATGCGTGCCATGGGCGGCCTGCATAAGACCGGCAGCCAGCTGCTGAGTTACCTGCTGTTCGAAGCCGGTTATTGCCAGGAGCTGATCGAGCTGGGCCGTAACGATACGTTCGCCCAGTCCGACAAACTCCTGAAGTTCATCGCCGGGGAGCCGGTGGCAGCCGGCTGAAACCGTTCATTTCAACTCGTTGTGCCGCACCAGTACTTCGCGCCCCAGTTCACGGAAATGTGCTGCCAGTTTCTCCACCACATACACGGAGCGGTGGTAGCCGCCGGTGCAGCCCACCGAGACCGTAAGGTATTGGCGGTTGGATGACTCGAACTGCGGAATCCAGTGCGCCAGCATGCTGCGCAGGTCGGTGACGAAACGCTGACCTACGGGGCTGTCATCCAGGAAACGTACCACTGCTGGGTCCTTGCCGGTGAGTGCCCGCAGCTCCGGATCCCAGTAAGGATTGGGCAAGCCGCGCGCATCGAATACGAAATCCGAATCGCCAGGCAGGCCGTGACGGAAGCCGAAGGACTGGAATAGCAACGACAGCTGCGAGCGCGCTTCGCGATGGACACGCGCGCGCACCAATTCCCGCAATTCATGTACAGAGGTACGGCTGGTGTCGAGGGTGAGGTCGGCGTTATCCGCCAGCGGCCCTAGTAACTCGCGCTCCATATGGATGGCCTCGGGCAACGAATGGCCCTCATCAGCCAACGGGTGGGGACGGTGGCTTTCGTTGTAACGCTTGATCAGCACGTTGTCTTCGGCTTGCAGGAATACGATTTCGCAGGCGACCCCCTGGGCGCGCAGGCCCTTGATCGTCTCTGGCACCGAATAGATATCTTCGGGATGGTTGCGCGCATCAATACCGACCGCCATGTTCGCGTATGCCGGATCGCCGATAAGCAGGGTCACGCGTGCGAAATCGTCCAGCAGTCCTGCCGGCAGGTTGTCCACGCAGTAATAATCCAGGTCTTCCAGCATGTGCAGGGCCACGGATTTGCCGGAACCGGAGAGGCCGCTCAGGATGATGAGACGCATGCTGTGCCTGACGTGTTAGTGATGGTAAGTGATATCACCTTAGCATAACTATGGATGCTGGGAATGCATAACGGCGCGCCATGCGGGCGCGCCGTTGTTGCGCAGCGAACAATTTTTACGCTAGCTAGGTGATGGCATTGGTGCGCACGCTGGCGCGATCGGTGTGGTCCGTGAGTTTCTCTTTGTGTTTCTTAAGCTGGCGGTCGAGCTTGTCAGTCAGCGCATCGATGGCGGCATACATGTCGGCATCCACCGCATCTGCGAAGATCTTGCCGTGCACCACCGGCAGTGTGGCTTCGGCCTTGTGTTCCAGTTTGGACACCGTCAACACCACATGGATATCAGTGAGTAAGTCGAAATGTCGCTCCAGGCGTTCGAATTTATTCTGCACATAGCTGCGCAGGGCCGGAGTGATATCCAGATGCTGGCCGGTGATATCGATTTGCATGATGTACTCCTGTTTTGCTCATGTTGTCACCTCGTTGCGAGGCGTTTACGTTTGTGAGCCGGGGGGATGGTCATGGACTCACGGTATTTGGCCACCGTGCGTCGGGCCACCTGGATGCCACGGCTCACAAGCTCCTTGGTAATGCGGTCATCGCTCCATGGGTCGTTGGGGTCTTCCTGGAGCAGTAATTTGCGGATCAGGGCCCGGATCGCGACAGTCTATCGGGCACCGCCATTATCTGTTTACAACTGATGGGAGAAAAAGTTCCTGAAGGCCAGCGGACCACGCG
>JAJYBN010000188.1 GCA_021779005.1 Pseudomonadota bacterium | reverse complement strand
AAGCTGGTGCTGAATATCAGTTATGACGCCACCCAGAAACTCGAGCTGGCGGCTGAGCATGTGGATTTCTCGGCGCGCTTCGCCGGAGCGCCGCGACATGTACATGTACCCATGGATGCGGTGCTGGCGATCTATGCCTACGAGACCGGCCAGGGGATGATCTTCGAGCCGAAGGATGCGACGGAACCGGACGGCTCTTCACCACGTAAACCCAACGCATCCAAATCCAGCAAACCCGGCAGCGCCAGGAAACCGAGTTTGAAAGTTGTGAAATGAGGGTTTGAATATCATTCGCTTCTTATCCATCACCTTCAAGATCCGGCTGTGGTGATCAGCATGCAAACAAAAAGCAATCTGAATCGCACGGTGGCCAAGCTGAATCGCGTACGGCCGTGGCTGCGCTGGTGGGCGTTGACCTGGGCGTTCGGACGCACGGTACGCTTCGTGCGTACCAGCGATGTGCATTTCGAGTATCTGTCTGAGGAACGGGCCCTGTTGCACATCCCGAACCGCAAACGTGTGCAGAACCATATCGGCTCCGTGCATGCCGCCGCCATCGCCTTGCTGGCAGAGACCGCCAGCGGTGCGGTCCTGGGCATGAACGTACCGGATGACCGGGTACCGCTGCTGAAAAGCATGCAGGTGGATTATCTGAGACTCGCTAAAGGCGATCTGCGCGCGGAAGCCACCCTCGACGCCGCGGCGCGCGTCCGCATCGTGGGGGAAGAAAAAGGCGAGATCGTGGTACCTGTAAAAGTCACCGATGAGGCCGGTGATCAGCCGGTCGAGTGCCGCATGCTGTGGGCCTGGGTGCCCAAACACCGCAGGTGAATGCTGAATGATCAAGGTCATCCAGTACGACATCACCGACCTGGATGTGGATGCCATCGTCAACGCCGCCAACACCTCGCTCCTGGGTGGCGGTGGCGTGGATCACGCCATCCATCGTGCGGCCGGTCCGATGCTGCTGGATGCATGCAAAAAACTCGGCGGCTGTCCCACCGGCGAAGCCCGTATCACGCCCGGGTTCCGGTTGAAAGCCAAATGGGTGATCCATGCCGTGGGCCCTGTGTGGCACGGTGGCGATCACGGCGAGCCGCAATTGCTGGAGAACTGTTACCGGAGCGCCTTCAGCCTGGCGAAAGAAGCACAATCCCGCAGCCTGGCGTTTCCCTGCATCAGCACCGGCATCTATCACTATCCAAAAGAAGATGCCGCGCGCATCGCTCTCAAGGTCATGCATGCCAATGACAAGGATTTCCGCAGCATCGTGGCCTGCTGCTTTGATGCGGAGAACGCGTCGATCTACCGGAAAATCTTAGGCGTGGCCGCAAGATCTGAAGACGATTAAATCCCGCCGTGGTTATTGAAGCGGGAGTTCCCTGATCGCCTGTCGTGCAGAGATTAAGTCACCGTAACTCCACCTCTTGTGATTTTCAATCTGGCAATAATTTACCGGGATTGAGTATTGCATTCGGATCAAACTGCCGCTTGATGCGGCGCATGATGTCCAATTGAACTTGGTCGAATTCCAGCGACATGAAGCGACGTTTTTCAAGGCCCACGCCGTGTTCGCCTGAGAGTGTGCCGTCCAGAGCCAACACCAGCTGGAAGATTTCCTGCAGGCAAGGTTCGGCGTTTTTCATCTGTTCACGATCGTCCGGATCTATCAGCAGGTTTACATGGATGTTGCCGTTGCCGGCATGCCCGAAATTCACATTGGTGATGCCATGGCGTTTTGATATTTCCTGTAAGCGGCTGATCAATTCCGCCATGCGCGACACCGGCACGGCGATGTCCTCGTTGATCTTCCTGGGGGCGATCTTGCGTAATGCCGGCGACAGTGCCTTGCGTGCCGCCCACAGGGCTTCGGTTTCCTGCTGGTCGCGCGCGGCCCACAGCTCCACCAGGCCGTCACCTCGCGCCGTAGCTTCGACAGCAGCGACGCTGCTTTCGATCTGGGAGGCCAGGCCATCCACCTCGATCAGCAGCATGGCGCCCGCGTTGCGCGGCAAGTCGGTCTGCGCATAACCGCGGATCATCTCGATGCAGGCCTGGTCGATGAACTCCAGCGCGCACGGCGTGACCGGCTGCGCCATGATGCGCGAGACGGCGGCTGCGGCCGCCGTCATGTCGGCATAGACGGCGCGCAGGGTACGGACGGTTTCCGGTTTGGGCGTGAGTTTGAGGGTGGCTTCGGTGATCACCGCCAGCGTACCCTCGGAACCGATGACCAGACGGGTGAGGTCATAGCCCATCACGCCCTTGCTGGTATACACGCCGGTTCGCAGTTCTTCGCCAGCGCCGGTGACCATGCGCAAGCCCAGTACGTTGTCCCGGGGTGTGCCGTACTTCACGCTACTGGGGCCGCCGGCGTTGCAGGCCAGGTTGCCGCCCACGGTGGAATAGGCGGCCGAGGTCGGCGCCGGGCCCCAGAAGAATCCACAGGTGCCAGCCGCCGTCTGGGCCGCGCTGTTGGTGATGCCAGCTTCCACCACCATCAGCCGGTCTTCGGGACTGACGCGTAACACCCGCGACATGCGTTCCAGGGCCAGTACCAGGCCGCCGGCGACCGGTACGGCGGAACCGGTGGTGCTGCTGCCGAGACCACGCGCCAGCAGCGGCACTTTATAGTGGTTGCACAAGCGCAGGCAGTCGCGCACTTCGTCATGGTTGACGGGAAACACCACGGCATCCGGTTGGACCTGGCGGCGGCTGTTGTCGTAACTGTAGGGCCAGCGGTCAGCCGGATCCGTCAGCAGGTCTCCGGCTCCGACGATGTCGGCGAGACGCGCGATAAATTCCCTATTCAATTTTGAAGTGTCGCTCACGGGCTCAGTGTGCTGGGCCGAACAACTGTGCGTCGATCAGGTCGCACAGGCAATGCAGTGCCAGCAGGTGCACTTCCTGGATGCGCGCCGTAATCTTGGCGGGGACGCGTATTTCCATATCCGGTGCTTTCAATACCGGCGCCATCTTGCCACCGTCACGGCCGGTGAGTGCCACGATGTGTATGCCTTTCTCATGGGCGGTTTGCATGGCGCGTATCACGTTCGGCGAATTGCCGCTGGTGGAGATCGCCAGCAGTACATCACCAGCCTGACCCAGGGCGCGCACCTGTTTCGCGAACACCTCGTCGTAATGGTAATCATTCGCGATCGACGTCAGGGTCGAAGTGTCGGTAGTGAGCGCGATCCCGGCGAGCGGTGCGCGTTCCCGCTCAAAACGGTTGAGCAATTCCGCGGAGAAATGCTGGGAGTCCGCCGCGGAACCGCCGTTGCCGCAGCTCATGATCTTGTGGTTGGATTTCAGGGCCTTGGCCATGAGCTCAGCGGCGCCCACGATGGACGGCACCAGGGTTCGCAGCGCGGCCTGCTTGGTGGCGATGC
>JAJYBN010000187.1 GCA_021779005.1 Pseudomonadota bacterium | reverse complement strand
CGAGGCGCCGGATACCCGCACCAGCGGTAGACCCGGTGGCGAAAGAGAAGCAGCGGGTGGTGCGACTGTGGACGAGGGAGACGAACCGGAACCACTGCCGCAGCCGGCCAGCAACACTGCGACCAGCAAAGCTATATAGGTACGCCCGGTATCGATCGTAGCCATCACGCAAGCATCCGCATGCATACGATTATGCATAGTAGTTATAGCATGTCTTCCGGGGTTGATTGTAATCGCATGATCAATCTAAGCAATGAATCAGGCGTGTGGCGACAGCCAAAAAAACGGCGGGCTGGTGCCCGCCGTCATGTGTCCGCAACTTTAGTGCGGTTACCAGATCACACAGATATGCTTGTTCACCATGGGACTGTCCTTCGGTGCATGGAATGCCTGCTGGAACTGCGGCAGATTAGCCATGGTGCCGTTCACCCTATACATGGCCGGTGGATGTGGATCCACAGTCACCAGGCGGCGCGCCTCTTCGGGGCGGATGTTCTGTGCCCACACATGGGCGGCACCCAGGAAGAACTGCTGGTCAGGTGTGAAGCCATCGATGGTCTTGGCATCTTTGTAATACGGCGAGGCATGGAATGCACGCCATGCGAGTTTCAAGCCGCCCAGGTCAGCGATGGCTTCGCCGGTCACCAGCTTGCCCTGCACATGCAGGTCGCCATCCACAGTGTATTTAGAGAACTGGTCGGCGATGCATTTTACGTTTTTCTCGAACTTGCGTTTATCCGCGCGGGTCCACCAGTTTTTCAGATTCCCATGACCGTCGAACTGGCTGCCCTGATCGTCGAAACCGTGAGTAGTCTCATGGCCCATGACGAAACCGATGGCGCCATAGTTGACCGCCATGGGCGCATTGGGATCGAAGAATGGTGGCTGCAGGATGCCGGCCGGGAAATTGATGTTGTTCATGGACGGATCGTAGTAGGCGTTCACCGTCTGCGGCGTCATGCCCCACTCGTTCTTGTCCACCGGCTTGCCGATCTTGTTGAGCTCACGGTTGTTCAGGAACTCATTAGCACGCATGATGTTCAACACATAGGGGCCGCGGTCGATGCTGAGGGCGGAATAATCACGCCACTTGTCCGGATAACCGATGCGCTCGCCCATCAGGTCGAGTTTCTTGATGGCAGCCTTGCGGGTATTGGGACTCATCCAGGAAATGGTTTCAAGATCGCTGTTGAGTGCCGCACGGATGCCATGCAGGATGTCCAGCACCGCTGCCTTGGATGAGGGCGGGAATTTCGCCTCTACATAGGCCTTACCGACCGCAAACCCCAGGGCGCTGTTTTCGGCTCTGATGACACGCTTCCATCGGGGCAGCAGCTCCTTGGCACCCGTGAGCGCGGACTGCATCTTGAAGTTTTCATCCACGAACGGCTGGGACAGATACGGCGCGAAGGCATCCACCAGATGCCAGCGCAGATAGGCCTTCCAGTTGCTCAGGGGCACACTTGCCAGTTGCATGCCCATGGCTTTGAAGAACTTGGGCATCGCCATGTTGATGCTCTCGAGTTCCGGATGGCCGACGTTAGCGAAATAGTCCCGCCAGGAGAAGTTGGGCGTCGACTTGTCCAATTGCACCAGGTTCATGACGTGATAGATGGCGTGTGGATCACGCTGTTCCACTTGCGACATGGAAGCCTTCGCAAGGCTGGTCTCGATATCCATGACGATACCGGCTTCGCGCGCGGCGTTGTCCTGGGTGTCGCCCAGCAGCTCAAGGCTTCTGGCGATATGCTGTTCATATAGCTCGCGTATCTTGGCGAACTTGGGATCTTTCTTGAGATAATAATCCCGGTCCGGCAGTCCCAGGCCACCCTGGCCCACTACGCCGATAACTTTGGTGGAATCCTTGAAGTCCTGCATCTGGCCCATGCCGAACAGGGCGTCCACGCCGATCATCTGCAGGTGGGCGATTTCGGTCTGCAACTGTTTCAGGTCATAGATTTTGTTGATACGGTCGAGCTCTGGTTCCAGGGGCTTGATACCGGCCTGGTTGATGGCCGCCTCATCCATGCCGCTGAAGTAGAATGCGCCGATTTTCTGCAGGTCGCTGCCCGGCTGCGCCTGGGTATTCTTGGCAGCATCCTCCAGGATCTGGTGTATGGCATCTTCATTCTCATTCTGCAGGATATTGAAGGTGCCCCAGCGCGAATAGGCGGGCGGGATTGGATTGGCTTTCTGCCAGCCGCCGTTGGCGTATCCATAGAAGTTTTGCGCCGGGTTTACACTCCGGTCGAGCCAGTCAAGATTCAATTCTTGTGAACCGGCGACGATTGCGCCGGAAGTGGGTGGTTCTCCAGCGGCGAATGCGCCCAGTGACAAGGTGCAGAGTAGCGTGAGAAAAAAATAGTGAATCAATCGCATAAAGCCTCCGTTTGCAGAAATGCACAATGAATCCTGAGCCGGGATCGGTGTCACTATCAGGATATACAGGCTGCGAGAGCTATGCCCATAGCCCACCGGGGGATAGGTTTTGTCGCACGGGGTTTGAATAGTAGCATAGGCGCCCAAAATACCGGAAGCATGCATGGAGCCGGACCGTGACAAAGGTGCGCAAGGCGCTAAATCGAGTACGCGAGTAGCGGCACAGACCCCCTTAGGATTAATTAGACAATATATAGAGGCATGTCACATGAAGATCTCGATTAGAACTCTGGTCTTAGTGCTCGCAGCGCTTTTTGCGCCCATCGCCAGTCCCGTGGATGCTGCGGATATCACCGCTGCCTACCCAGGCACGTTCACGCTGAATGTGGATCTGAGGGATGCGCCCCGCAAGGTCTTTCATGTGCACGAGGTGATCCCGGTCTCTCCGGGACCTCTCACGCTGTATTACCCCAAGTGGATACCGGGTGAACATTCACCCAGTGGCCCGTTGCAGAACGTCGCCGGGCTGATGATCATCGCCGACGGCCAGGCGATTACCTGGCGCCGGGATCTGGTGGATATGTACGCCATCCACCTGACCGTGCCCCAGGGTACGCATTCACTGGATGTGGCATTCGATTTCCTGTCGCCCACCAGCGGTGGCAGTTTCGGTGGCAGCGTGTCGGCCACGCCGGTCATCGTGGATCTGGAGTGGAACCAGGTCGTGTTGTATCCGGCGGGTTACGCCTCAAAAGCCATACACTTCGATGTCAGCGTGAACCTCCCGGCCGGCTGGCAATATGCCACAGCGCTTGAGCCCCACAGTGGCGGCAGCGGGGATGTGAAATTCAAATCCGTAAGGCTGAACAATCTGGTGGATTCACCGCTGATCGCCGGCGAATATTTCCGCCAGGTGAACCTGGATCCGGGTGCCAAGGTGCCGGTGTATATGGACCTGGTGGCGGACGGCCCTGAGAATCTGGCTATCACCCAGGAGCAGATCCAGCATTACCGCAAT
>JAJYBN010000186.1 GCA_021779005.1 Pseudomonadota bacterium | reverse complement strand
TTGAGAGCTGCTTCGAAGCGGCGCATTTCGCGCACCGACAGTGTATCGGAAAGGTGGCGCGCCAGTCCAAGCACGCCGTTGGGCGACGTCAATGCGCCAGCATATTCGCGGTGCTCCTCCCGCGATTTCAGGGTCTCGTCATAGTAATGCACATTGGTATGTACCCAGCGCTCTGGATTAAGGCGCACCAAGGTACCCACCGCCGCCTCGAAGGCGGACGGGATGGCCGATACTAGCGACAGTGCGTGCATTCGCGCCGTTGGCAGGCCTGGGCTATGCAGGTTCACCAGCCGGCTGATCGCCGCAGGCTCCAGTAGCGCCAGGCGCATCAGCAGATAACCACCCATGGAGTTGCCGATGGCGGGGGTGCCCCAGATGCCGAGTTCTTTCAATAATTCACCCACGGAGCGCGCTAGGTCATCGGGACCGTAGGAAGTGTCGGGTTTGTCGGAGCGCCCTCCACCGAGCAGATCGGGGATATAGAGCGTGTAGTGCTTGGCTAGCGCGTCCATCACGTAACGAAAGGAATAGCTGGCTGTCATGAGGCCGTGAAGGAGCAACAGGGGCGGACCCTCGCCATAGACGCTGACGTGCATCTTTACCGTGCCGAAGTGCGAGGTGCGCACCCTAACCTGGCGCTGTTCCGCACGAAAATAGGGGTGGGGCAGGCGGGGAGCGTCTGGCACAGCGGAAAAATGCATTTGCTTGAATGGCTTGAGCGCTTGCGACATGGAAATTCCTCCTTTTTTACGTCTAAAATGCCCGCCTTTCGCTACATGAGCTGGGGCATTCGAATCGGGAAAAGTGACCGTGACCTTTGCCTAGCACTACCCCTTGCGGGCCCTGTTCTCATCTAGGCCGCTTCACCTTACAGCGGCATCATTTGCCTAGGCCTTCGCTCACAATTACTGTTCTGGTGTGCAAATTCCAGCGTCTTCCCAGGACACTGCATGGCCGGGCGTGCCAGGCGTTTCATGCATCACTTCCCTCGTTCAACGGAGGAACAAGAAACCCTCCGGTTATTTCCGCCAACAGCTCTGCAAAACGGATGGTTGTTTTGTCCTCATAGGGCGCACCAATAATCTGGACATTCACCGGCAGCCCATCCGAGGTAATGCCAACGGGGGCACTGGTGGCCGGTAGGCCTATTAGCGTGGCCGGAGCAATCCACATGAACATGTCGGTATAGGGTCGATGGTGGCCGTCAACGCTGATCCGGCGCAGACTCATAAAGCGAGATTGATCGTGGGGGAAGGCAGTGGTCAGCGTTGGCGGAGTAAGAATCACGTCAAAGCGCTCGAAGTTTCTAACAAATGCCTCGCGCAGCTGCAAGCCAGCCTCGTAGACCACCAGCCATTCGGCATAGCTCATGGCAGCTCCCCTGTAGAACTTATCGGCGTGGCGGGGCAGGTCCAAGTATTTGCACATACCTTGCAACAAAGGCGCGCTCAAACCCATGAACCGGCGCACGGCCAGCGGTGCACCAGCCATTTTGTTGGCGCTCAGCTGCATGGCGTAGCAGGCAAACAGCTCATCGAGCGATACGCCGCTCGGCGAGCTCTTTACCACATCGACACCGGCGGCCTTCAGGCTGGCCGCCAGATCGGCGTAAACCGCCGTCATACGGCTGTCGATGGGGCAGCTGCTGTCGTCTATCCAGAGTAGCACGCGGAATTTCTGCAGTGTTTCGTGGCGCGGCGCTGGCAGGTTCTGCTGCCAGCCTGGCTGCATGGCTGGCCCGGCAGTGGCCAGCACATCCAGCATGAGTTGCAGGTCGTTCGCGTAGCGGGCCATCGGTCCAGCTACGCTCAGGGGGCTCTCGACCAACTGGCCGGGTAGTCCGGTTATATGACCGCGCGTAGAGATGATGCCGTAGCTGGACTTGTGCCCATACACCCCGCAGAAATGTGCAGGAATGCGGATCGAGCCGCCAATATCGCTGCCCAGTTCCAGCGGCGTGAAGCCGGCGGCGAGGGAAGCGGCCGCACCACCGGAGGAACCACCCGGCGTCAGGGCCGGATTCCAGGGATTGCGGGTAGTACCGTAGATGGCGTTATAGCTCTGGATGTCTGAAGCCTTGAAGGGCACATTCGTTTTGGCAAAGACAATCGCGCCAGCCTCCTGCAGACGGCTCACCGCCACGGCCGGCCGCGTCGGTCGGTGCGCGCGCAGCTTAGGAACGCCCGCGGTGCAGGGTATACCGGGCACCTCGTAGGTATCCTTGATGGTCAGCGGCAGGCCGTGCAGGGCACCCAGCGGTTCGCCTCGGCGCACCTGCGCATCCGCCAAATCGGCTGCTTGGCGAGCCCTCTCCAGGTCCTGCGCCACCACGGCGTTCAGCGTCGGGTTGTAACGCGTAATCCGTGCTACGCTCCCTTCCAGCAGGTCGCGGCTGCTTAAATCGCCCCTGGCCAGCCCGGCCAGCAGATGGCTGGCGCTTCGGTACTCTTCTTTTACCTTCATGGTCCGCTCCGGCTGTCCTAACTGCTGGCCCGGCAAATTGAGCACCCAACTATCTGTCCAATGACCCGGAATTATGCTAACCTAACGACAATTAGCTTAATTTACCTAGCGGCCGTTAACTTGTCAACTTCAGATAGCAAAAAAGGCGCTCGGGGCGGGGCATCAGACTCCGCCACGGGCAGCGAGACCAAAAAGACCGTGCGCCGCAGGATGAGTGCGCCGGCACGCCGGGAGACCATTATCAGCGCAGCGACTGCCATCTTCGCCGAGCAGGGCTACGATGGCGCGACCATGGATGAGATTGCCCGGCGTATCGGTGTGTCGGTACCCATTGTTTATGATCACTTCGCCTCGAAGCTGGCCCTGTACGAGTATCTATTGGACTTGCACTTCACGGAGCTCAGGGGGAGTTGGCATGATGCCTTGTTGGGCACGGGCACGATTCAAATGCGTATGGAGGCCTTTCTCGATGCATTATTCGCCCATGTCGAGTCGCATCCAGACGTGTGCCAGATGTTGTTTCGTGATTTTACGAGCGACAACGCAGCGCGGGCGGTTTATCGGCAGGCGGAAATGAAAAGCTGGTCGGTCATGGTTCCCATGCTGATGCAGCAAACCAGCCTGGTGCAGAAGGTAACCCTGGATTTCACGTCAATGGAAATGATGTTGTGGATCGTCAGAACCGGCCTGAAAGGTCTAGCGCTGTGGTGGTACGAACACCCGCACGTGCCACGCCAGCAGGTGGTTGCCGCTGGCATGAGCGTATTGTGGATGGGTGGGGATCAAGTACTTCAGGGTAAATCCTGGCCGATTAAATGATCGTGTCCCAGGAAATGGTGTAACAGCGCCGGTCACTCTTGCCTCGGGTAGGCATGGTTTGCTGTTCGATCAGGCTGCCATGGTGGGCAACGTGACCATCGCATCATCGCTCAAAGGA
>JAJYBN010000185.1 GCA_021779005.1 Pseudomonadota bacterium | reverse complement strand
TTAAAACACTCTGAAAAACGGGAGTTCGATCAGGCGATCACCGCGGCGCGCATCGAGCATCTGGGGCCGGCAGCCTTCGCCGCACGCCACCCGCTGTGGGCACAGATGCGCATCCTGGCTCCGGTCACGGCGCATTACTCCTGGCACAAGGCCATGCGGGTGCTGGGCTTTGGCAGTGCACAACTGGAATTACTGCCAGTGGATGCACACATGCGCCTCGCTGTACCTGCCCTCAAAGCTCGGCTGGAAACCTGCGCTAATGAACAAATTCCGGTGCTCACTACCGTGGCGGTACTCGGCACCACCGAATTCGGCAGCATCGACCCAATCCACACCGTGGCGGAGCTGCGCCGGACTTTTCGTGCCCGCGGACTCGAGTTCGCGCTGCATGTGGATGCCGCCTGGGGCGGTTATCTCAGCAGCATCTTCCGCGAACCCGATGGCAGCTTCGCGCCACACAAGACAGTACGTGGCGAATTCAGTTATTTTCCTTCAGCGACGGTGCATGCCAGCTTCGCAGCGCTCAAGGAAGCCGATGTGGTGACCGTTGATCCGCATAAACTCGGCTACTTGCCATTCGGGATCGGCGGGGTCGTATGGCGCGACCGGCGAGTGCTGCAGTTCCTGGGCGAGCATGCCGCTTATGTATTCGATGAACAAACCGACGCCGCTGGCTCTCTCGGCCAATACATCCTCGAGGGTTCCAAGCCGGGTGCTCCGGCAGCAGCAGCCTGGGTGACTCACCGGGTGCTGCCGCCCGACCGGGACAACCTCGGGAGGCTGCAGCGCCAGACCATCCGCGCCACCGAGTATTTCTACGATCGCTTGCCGCTGCTGACTGCGCGCCTCAAAGGCAAGGCGCGTTTGCTGGTGCCGTTCGAGCCGGACACCAACCTCTTGTGCCTGGCAGTGAATCCGGAAGGCAACCGTTCGCTGGCTGCCATGAACCGTTTCGGTCGCAGGCTGTATACACACCTCGGAATCGCCACCGGTCCGGTGCAGATGCAGGACTTCTTCAGTTCACATACTTCCGTGGAACGCCGCATGCTCGCACCGCGTGAACTCGAGCGGGTCTTGAAGGCACTTGGGATCGATGCAGCAAGCTTCGTGGACAATGTAGATGAGCCGGAACACCAGTCCGACAGCCTGTTCCTGCTGCGGCATACACTCATGAACCCCTGGCTGCTCGAGGAAGTGGAGGGGCGCAATTACCTGGACCGCTATTGCGATTATCTGGAGGAGCTGGTCTTCCTGGAACTGGATGCAGGCGCCTGGCGTGTCACCGGCAGCGATACCCCGCTGTCAGCCGCTTCCCGCAAAAGATAGTCATAGAGATAACGGTAGCGCTCAGTGGGGTTGCTGCCAAACAACGGATCATCGATGCTCACGGATTTCTTGCGCACATCCTTCCAGTCATAGGCACGCAAGTTCTGCAGCGCCGCCGGAAACAGGATGCGCTCCTCGGTCTCCACGTGCAGCGCCTGGATAGCGAGATAGTGCCGGCCGAACTCCAGCAGTCGGGCACGCGCCTGGCTGTCGCCCTTCTGAAGGGCGAGTGCTAGTTCGATCAGGTTGTCCTCCAGCGCATAAATCTCCTGATGCTGCGCATGCAGCTGTTCCACTTCCTTCTGCACCGGCGCACCGCGGGCCAGGAGTTTTTCAAAGATAAGCTCTTCCTTGGGATGGTGTACGACGCTGGGAAATTTGCGCATGTAGTAGAGCGCATTGGTTAGCAGCACCAAGTCGAGTTCCACGTGCCGCTCCAGCAGATCCAGTTGCGTGCGGATCAAGATGACAATCCTGCGCATTTCCGCGTGTTCGCGCCGCAACTTCTCGATCGTGGGGTTGACCCGCATAACTGCCTCCGCATCGACGAACCCACCCTACTACATAGGGTATGCCGAGGCCAAGGTCATTGACCCAGGTCAGTTTGAGTTTGTTTGATTCAACCCGGCCTGGCCGGTCCGAACACAGCCTGCACGTGGCTCCGGATCCTGCAATAGGCAGACGCAGCTGTTGCGCTTGCATCCGTCAGGCTAGATCAAGCCGTCCGCAGCGTCTTCAATGCATTGCCCCAGGCCACCAGCTGATCGAGCATGCGCTTGACCTCGGCCTCGTGATGGGCGGCCGGCTTGAAGACGCTGAAGTTCTCGAAATCCGTGAACAGCGACAAGGCCACCTGGGCCCGCACTGTGGCCACCTGCAGCTCGGCCATGATCAGGCGCAGATGCTCAACGGCGCGTATGCCTCCCATGCTGCCATAGCTCACGAAACCCGCCGCCTTGTTGTTCCATTCGTGGTACAGAAAATCGATGGCATTCTTCAGCGCGCCAGAAGTGCTGTGGTTGTACTCGGGTGTTACAAATACATAGGCATCGAAGGCATTCACTTTCTCGGACCAGGCCCTGGTATGCGCCTTGCTGTATTGCTGTTGCGACGGCGGTATCGGCTCATCCAGATGCGGCAGCTTGTAATCCTCAATATCCAGCAGTTCGAAGTCGGCATCGCTGCGCTGGCTGGCGATCCCATTGACCCATTGGGCCACGGCCACTGCCTTGCGGCCGGGACGGGTACTGCCGATGACGATGGCTACTTTTGGTTTCATAAGCATCTCCCCAACAAATGTACTGTGTTATTGCTGCTGCGAGTTTCTATTCGAACATTGCTTCGATACAGCCAAGACCGCGCCGAGATCCATCATGCGGCTTCCGATTGCAACGACGGATAATCGGTATAGCCCTTGACGCCGCCCTGATACAAGGTATTTTGGTCAGCCTGCGCCAGAGGCGCGTAGGCACGGAAGCGTTCCACCAGATCCGGATTGGCTATGTATGGCATTCCGAAAGCCACCAGATCAGCCTGGTCCTTGCGGATCACCTCGTTACCCTTCTCCTGGTCATAGCCGGTGTTGGTAATGAGCGTGCCACGGTAGATGCCGCGGAAATGCTCACTGACGTTGGTCACCATGTTAGGGATAGCTGATAGATCCCCCTGGGCTTCGCGCAGATGCAGATAAGCCAGTGAATAACCCGATAGCGCACCGATGACATAGTCATAAAGGGCGTGGGTATCGGAATCCGCCGGCACGTTCCAGGTGTTGGCCGGCGACAGGCGCACTCCCACGCGTTCGCTGCCGATAGCTTCACTCACCCCGTGTACGATCTCCAGCAGGAAACGTGCACGCTTGGAGATGTCGCCGCCGTATTCATCCGTGCGGTGGTTGCTACTGTCACGCAGGAACTGTTCGATGAGATAGCCATTGGCCCCGTGTATCTCCACACCGTCGAAGCCCGCGAGCATGGCATTGATCGCAGCCTGCACGTAATCCTGCACAATGGACCTGACTTCAGCAGTCTCCAGGGCGCGGGCCGTGACCGTGTCCTTGAGTCCCTGTGGTGTGAAT
>JAJYBN010000184.1 GCA_021779005.1 Pseudomonadota bacterium | reverse complement strand
TGGCCGAGTATTTTATAACCAATTGTGTCACATGGACATCACTGTTTGAGTAGGCGTTCGAATGCCCGTTCGTCCAACTGTGCAATCCCAAGCTTTTGGGCTTCCACAAGTTTGGTGCCCGGTTCCTCCCCGACTACCACATAGTCGGTTTTTTTGGAGACACTAGTGCTTACTTTGCCACCTAGCGCCTGGATACTGGCTTTTGCATCATCACGCGTCATGTGAACGAGCGCACCTGTCAGTACGAAGATTTTACCGCAGAGAGGGCCCAAACTTACTTGTTGCGCAACACTGTGTTCCGGCCACCGTACCCCGGCTGTACGCAGTGCACTGATAACCTGCCGATTATGAGGTTCCTTGAAAAATGCAGCGATAGAGGCTGCTACCACTGGACCCACATCCGCAACCTGCATTAATGCAGTTTCATCCGCTGCCATGAGCGCTTCCAGGGTTCCGAAATGCCGCGCAAGTACTCCTGCCGTGGTTTCTCCGACGTCTCTGATTCCGAGGGCGTACAGGAAACGCGCCAGCGTTGTGTTGCGGGCGTGATCTATGGAGTTTACTAGGTTCTGTGCTGATTTATCACCCATGCGTTCAAGACCTGCAAGTTGCGCGACACTGAGACTGAAAAGATCCGCTGGCGTATGCACCAGCCCGGTATCCACCAGCTGCTCCACCAGCTTTTCACCCAGCCCCTCAATGTTGAGTGCGCGGCGCGATGCAAAATGCCGTATCAGCTCCTTGCGCTGTGCCGGACAATACAAACCACCGCTGCAGCGCACAACCGCTTCGCCGTCCAGACGCAGTACCTTGGAACCACATTCCGGGCAATAACAAGGTAATCGCACGCGCTGGGCATTCTTCGGTCGCTTGGCCAGCACCACGCCCACCACTTCAGGGATCACATCGCCCGCACGTCGCACGATCACCGTATCACCGATGTGCACATCCTTGCGCTCGATTTCATCCATGTTATGCAAAGTGGCATTGCTGATATTGGCACCCCCGACAAACACCGGTTGCAAACGAGCCACTGGCGTGAGTGCGCCTGTCCGTCCCACCTGAAATTCGACTGCTAGCAACAAGGTCATGGCTTCTTCAGCCGGAAATTTATGTGCCAGCGCCCAACGAGGTGCACGTGCCACATACCCCAGTTCGCGCTGCAGATCGAGTCGATCAACTTTATAGACCACGCCATCAATCTGATACGGCAAGCGATTGCGTTTGGATGCCATCTGCTTGTAAAACTGCAGGCAACCCTCCAAACCAACAACCAGGCGGTTTTCCGGGTTGGTTCGCAATCCCCAGTCGCGAAAGCGCTCCAGCACCTCGCTGTGACGCGCCGGCAGTGAGCCACCACGCACCTGCCCCCAGGCATAAGCAAAGAATTCTAAAGGCCGTGAGGCTGTGATACGGGCATCGAGCTGCCGCAGACTGCCAGCGGCGGCATTGCGCGGATTGATAAAGATCTTTTCGTGCCTGCTTTCAGCTTGTGCATTGAGTTTCTCGAAACCTTTTTTGGGCATGAAGATCTCGCCTCGTGTCTCCAGCAGGGCCGGAAAGCCATTACCCAAGAGCCGCAGCGGTACCGATGCTATTGTACGTATGTTCTGGGTCACATCCTCGCCCATGGTTCCATCACCACGGGTTGCTCCGCGTACAAGTACGCCATCTTCATAGACCAGACTGATGGCCAAGCCATCGAGTTTAGGTTCGGCTGTGTAGTCCAGTTGTGCGTTTGTGCCAAGCCGTTCATGCACACGACGGTCGAAATCCAGAACTTCATCTTCATCAAAAGCATTATCCAGTGACAGCATAGGGACTTCATGACGCACCTCACCGAATTCAGCAAGCGGTGTGGCGCCTATACGTTGTGTGGGCGAATCGCGAGTAACCAGCTCGGGATATTTATGTTCCAGTTCTTCCAACTCACGCATGAGCTTGTCATATTCACTATCCGGTATTTCCGGCGCATCCATGACGTAGTAAAGATAATTGTGATGATTGATTTGATCGCGTAGCGCGTAAATGCGTCGTTCTGCGGTGCGTGAGCTTGTCATGGTGCAGTTTCCTGCAGGTGCGGCATATCAGGCAGTCGATAGTAAAGGCATGGCTACTTGCCTTCCACCCTGTTCTGAAATTCCAAGATACGCTCGCGGATACGCTGAGCAGCCTCAGTTGTAAGGATGCTGCGATTCTCATCGAGAACATCACCGCCCAATTGTCGAGCCAGCGAGCGTGCGGTGGCCAGCATGTCGGCGCAGGCAGCTACGCCGTTCTGCGGTCCCGGCAACAACAGGAACAGTGTCAAGCCGGGAATCTGTGTCTCCGGCAGCTTATCCGGTTCAAGTACACCTGGTTCAACCATATTTGCTACGCTGAAAACGGATAGCTGTATGTCCTTCCCAGCCAGACGATGAAACACTTGGTATTGACCATAGCGCAAGCCTGCTGACTGCAAAGCAGCAAGCACATCGGCACCTGCAAAAACGTTTTGCTTACGGCATGCTACATGCAGCGCGAGGATCAATTGTTCAGACTTTAGACCGGAATTTGTATCATTGATCTCAGGTGCTATACCCGTAACTTTTGATTCCTGGATGGTTAGCGTCCCCAGACCAACGGTCTCGCCTGAAGGAATATCCGATAAATTGGATTCTTTCAGTGTCGGTGCATCCCGGTGGTATTCAATCGTGCGGGCCTTTCTCTGGCGGGAAAGCAGATATACGGCGGCGATGAACACCACACCGATAAGGATAAGAATCAGGCGTAATTCCCACATTTACATGGCCGCTATACGAACCGCTTCATCCACATCAACAGCCACGAGCCTCGATACACCCGGTTCCTGCATGGTCACACCGATCAGCTGGTTTGCCATTTCCATGGTGCCCTTATTGTGGGTTATGAAAACGAACTGCACACGATCCGTCATGCCACGCACTAGGTCACCGAAGCGGCCGATATTGGCCTCATCCAGCGGAGCATCTACCTCGTCCAGCAGACAGAACGGCGCCGGATTGAGCTCAAATATGGCAAAAACCAGAGCCACCGCCGCCAGTGCTTTCTCGCCTCCAGATAGTAAATGTATGGTGCTGTTACGCTTACCTGGTGGGCGCGCCATTATGGTTACGCCCGCATCCAGTAATTCTTCGCCGGTGAGTTCAAGGTAGGCGTGCCCCCCGCCAAAAAGTTTTGGGAAACTTGTCTGCAGCCCAGAATTGACCTTATCAAACGTTTCTTTAAAACGAGTGCGTGTTTCACGGTCAATCTTGCGGATGGCATTGACGAGGGTATTCAGGGCCTCATTGAGATCTGCCAGCTGGGAATCCAGATATTGTTTACGTTCTGAGTATTGGGTAAATTCCTGTATAGCTGCCAAGTTTATAGGACCAAGACGTTCAATACGTTGTT
>JAJYBN010000183.1 GCA_021779005.1 Pseudomonadota bacterium | reverse complement strand
CTCAAGGCGATCGTCGGTATCCATAACACTGTGCTCGGCCCGGCCCTTGGCGGCCTGCGCATGTGGCCCTACAAGAATGAAGAAGAAGCCCTCACTGACGTGCTGCGCCTGTCCCGCGGCATGACCTACAAGGCGGCAGTCTCCGGCCTGAACCTGGGCGGCGGCAAGGCGGTCATCATCGGCAATCCCGCGCAGAAATCCGAAGCCATGTTCCGCGCCCTGGGACGTTTCGTGCAATCCCTCGGCGGCCGCTACGTCACTGCCGAGGACGTGAACACCAATGTCCAGGACATGGAGTACATCTTCCAGGAGACCAGTTACGTGACCGGTGTGCATCCGGTGCACGGTGGCAGCGGCGATCCCTCACCGTTTACCGCCATGGGCGTGATCCAGGGGATCAAGGCCTGCCTCGAACGTAAATATGGCCACACGGATCTCGGCAAAGCCAGTTACGCAGTCCAGGGACTCGGACACGTGGGCTTCCATGTGGTCAAGTACCTGCGCGACGCCGATGCCAAGGTGTTCGTCACCGACATGCAGCAGGAGCGCATCGACCAGTGCGTGGAGCTGGGTGCGGAAGCCGTAAAGATGGATGACATCTATAGCGTCAACGCCAAAGTATATGTGCCGTGCGCACTGGGTGCCACCGTCAATGACAAGACCATCCCGCAATTCAAGTTCGAGATCGTGGCGGGTGCCGCCAACAACCAGCTGGCCACCGACGCCTGCGGCGACGAGCTGCACAAGCGCGGCATCCTGTACGCGCCGGACTACGCCATCAACGCCGGCGGCCTCATGAACGTGTACATCGAGCTGCAGGGTTATAACCGGGAACGCGCCAACCGCATGGTCATGGGCATCTACGATATCATCGGCAACATCTTCAAGTTCGCAGACCGGGAGAAGATCCCAAACTACCGGGCCGCGGACCGCATGGCCGAACACCGCATCGCCGCCATCGGCCAGGTGAAGCTGCCGACCGTGAACCAGCCGTACGAGCGCTTCTTCGCGGGACGCCGGAACGGTCATTGACAGGATAATGGAGATAATTGATTGACTGCCATCAATACCCACATCAGCGAAGATCTGGATCTATTGCGCGAGACGGTGCGGCGTTTCGCCGAGGCCGAGATCGCGCCGCGCGCCGCGCATATCGACGAGCGCGCCGAGTTCCCCGCGGACTTGTGGAAGAAGTTGGGTGAGCTGGGGTTGCTGGGCATCACTGTGCCCACCAGCCATGGCGGTGCCGGGCTCTCCTATCTGGCGCACGTGGTGGCCATGGAGGAGATCTCCCGGGCTTCCGCCTCAGTGGGCCTTTCCTATGCGGCGCATTCCAACCTGTGCGTCAGCAACCTGTTCCTCAACGGCAACGAAGCGCAGCGCAAAAAATATCTGCCCAAATTGTGTAGCGGAGAATGGATCGGCGCACTCGCCATGTCCGAACCCGGTGCCGGTTCCGACGTGGTGGGCTCCATGAGCTGCCAGGCTAAAAAGCACGGCGACAATTGGATCGCCAACGGTTCCAAGATGTGGATCACCAACGGCCCGGAAGCGCAGGTGCTGCTGGTCTACATGCGCACCGCCGGCCGCGAAGCCAACTCCAAATCCATCACCGCCTTCATCGTCGAGAAAGGCATGCGCGGATTCAAGACCGCCCAGAAACTCGACAAGCTCGGCATGCGCGGCTCCCACACCTGCGAGCTGGTATTCGAGGACTGCGAGATCCCGGCAGCTAACGTGCTCGGTGAGGTGAACGAAGGCGTGTATATATTGATGCGTGGCCTGGATTCGGAACGGTTAGTGCTGTCCGCCGGGCCCATCGGCATCATGCAGGCTGCGATCGACGTGGTGCTGCCGTACGTGCGAGAACGCAAGCAGTTCGGCAAGCCCATCGGCGAATTCGAGATGATGCAGGCCAAGCTGGCGGACATGTTCGTGGCGCTGCAGACTTCACGCGCCTTCACCTACCGCACCTGCGAGCGTTTCGACCGCGGCGAGGATCCGCGCGAGGAAGCCGCCGCCTGCCTGCTGTTCGCCTCGGAGAACGCGGTCAATGTCTCGCTGGAAGCCATCCAGAGCCTGGGCGGCAACGGCTACATCAACGAATACCCCACTGGCCGCCTGCTGCGCGACGCCAAACTCTACGACATCGGTGCCGGGACCAACGAGATACGCCGCATGCTGATCGGACGGGAATTGTTCAACGGTCAATAGCGCTTCACTTTCAGTTACGGAGAGTCCATCCATGTCACAAGACCCCATCGTCATCGTGGCCGCGCGCCGCACCGCCATAGGCTCCTTCCAGGGCCAGTTCGCACCTGTGAGCGCACCGCAGCTGGGCGCCGCCGTCATCAAGGCCGCGGTGGCCGATGCCAAGTTCAAACCCGAGGACATCAGCGAAGTCATCATGGGCTGCGTGCTGCCCGCCGGCCTTGGCCAGGCGCCAGCGCGCCAGGCATCCATCGCCGCCGGTGTGCCGAAATCGGTGGGCTGCACCACCATCAACAAGGTCTGCGGCTCCGGCATGAAAGCGGTGATGATCGCCCACGATCTGATTGCCGCCGGTTCCGCCGAGATCGCCGTGGCCGGTGGCATGGAATCCATGACCAACGCGCCTTACCTGATACCCGGCGCGCGCGCCGGCCTGCGCATGGGCCACCAGCAGATTATCGACCACATGTTCTTCGACGGCCTGCAGAATCCCTACGACGGACAAATGATGGGCGCCTTCGGCGAGCTCTGCGCCGAGAAATTCCATTTCACCCGCGAGCAGCAGGACGCCTTCGCCATCGAATCGGTGAAGCGCGCGCAGCATGCGGTCAAGGACGGTATCTTCAAGGCCGAAATCGCGCCAGTGACAGTCAAGGACCGCAAGGGTGAGCGCGTGGCGGATACCGACGAAGAACCGGGAAAGTGCAACATCGAAAAGATTCCGACACTCAAACCGGCGTTCAAGAAGGATGGCGGCACCGTGACCGCCGCCAGTTCTTCCTCCATCTCCGACGGAGCCGCCGCGCTGGTAGTGATGCGCGAGAGCGAAGCCAAAAAGCGTGGCCTCATACCGCTGGCCCGTATACTCGGACATGCGGGTTTCGCACAGGAACCGGCCTGGTTCACCACCGCACCGGTAGGCGCCATCGACAGGCTGCATAAGAAACTCGGCTGGTCAGAGAAGGACGTGGATCTCTATGAAATCAACGAAGCCTTCGCGGTCGTGGCGATGGCAGCCATGCATGAACTCAAGCTGCCGCACGCCAAAGTGAACATCAACGGCGGCGCCTGCGCCCTCGGTCATCCCATCGGCGCCAGTGGCGCGCGCTTGATCGTGACATTGCTATACGCCCTCAAGGCCAGACATCTCAAACATGGCATCGCCTCCCTGTGCATCGGCGGCGGCGAAGCAACGGCGATCGCTGTAGAAACGATCTGAACGATGGCCACC
>JAJYBN010000182.1 GCA_021779005.1 Pseudomonadota bacterium | reverse complement strand
CGGAACGTTCCATAATCGTTTCGATGAACAGCCCGCCACCCCGAATCAGCTGCGCTGGAATCCGTTCCCGTTGCCCACCAAAACCACAGATTTCGTGGACGGACTATACGCCATGGCGGGCAATGGCAGCGCCGCATCCCAGACCGGTGTCGGCATCTACGTCTATGCCGCCAATCGCTCCATGCAGGACCGGTTCTTCTATGATGCCGACGGCGAACTGCTGATCGTTCCGCAGCAGGGCCGTTTGCGTATCGCCACGGAATTGGGGATTGTTGAGATCGCACCGCTTGAGATTGCCGTGATTCCGCGCGGCATCCGTTTTCGCGTGCAGCTTCTGGATAACAGTGCACGCGGCTATGTGGCTGAAAATTTCGGTGCGCTCTTGAAGCTGCCGGAACTAGGACCCATCGGTTCCAACTGCCTCGCCAATGCGCGGGATTTCATGTACCCGGTGGCGGCTTATGAAGATGCAGAAGGCCATTCCGATCTGGTTGGAAAATTCCAGGGACGGCTCTGGTCAGCGTCTCTTGATCATTCTCCTCTGGACGTAGTGGCCTGGCACGGAAATTACGCTCCGTACAAATATGACCTTACGCGCTTCAACACCATCGGCTCCATCAGTTACGACCACCCGGATCCTTCGATCTTCACGGTGCTGACTTCGCCCAGCGATACGCCCGGCACCGCCAACATGGACTTCGCAATCTTTCCGCCGCGCTGGCTGGTGGCGGAGCATACCTTCCGCCCGCCCTGGTTCCACCGCAATGTGGCATCCGAGTTCATGGGGCTCATCACTGGTGTGTATGATGCCAAGGAAGGCGGCAAATCCGGTGGCTTCGTGCCCGGTGGCGCCAGCCTGCACAACTGCATGAGCGGCCACGGACCGGATGCGGCCAGCTACGAGAAAGCTGTGGCGAGTGACACGTCCAGACCCCAGCATGTGACCGACACCATGGCGTTCATGTTCGAGACCCGCGCCGTTATCCGCCCTACGAAGCAGGCTATTGAAGCCAAGGAGCTGCAGGCGGACTACTGGCAGTGCTGGCAGGGGATCAAGAAGCATTTCGATCCAAAAGTGAAATAGCACTGCGCACCAGGGAACACGGATTCTCTCCGGCAACTTCTGATTCGAAACGCATAGATTATTTTTAGTTGGAGCAACCAGGATGAAACTTGCGAGTTTGTATAACGGCCGCGATGGCGTCCTGATCGTCGTGCACAAGAATTTCCAGAACGCTGTGAAGGTGCCGGATATCGCCCCAACGCTACAGCAGGCACTGGAAAACTGGGGGACGGTTGGTCTCAAACTTCGAACCGTGTCCGAAGCACTGAATGCGGGTAAAGCCTCCAGCGCATTCAAACTCGATATGAAAGCACTGGCGGCGGTGTTGCCGAGGGCGCCCCAGTTCGTGGACGGCAGCGCCTATCTTGCGCATGTGGAGCGGGTGCGCAAAGCCCGCGGCGCGGAGATGCCGCCGAGCTTCCAGCATGATCCGCTCATGTACCAGGCGGTGAGCGACGGCTTTCTCGCGCCTACCGAACCCATCCGCATGGCCGACGAATCCTGGGGCATCGATTTCGAGTCGGAAGTGGGTGTGGTGGTAGACGACGTGCCGGCGGGCGTGACAGCCTCCGAGGCTGCAAAACACATCAAGCTGGTGCTGCTGATCAACGACGTATCCTTGCGCAATCTCATTCCCGATGAACTGGCTAAAGGCTTTGGCTTCCTGCAGAGCAAACCGCGTTCGGCCTTATCGCCCATCGCTGTCACGCCCGATGAATTGGGCGATGCCTGGAAGGAGGGCAAGCTGCATCTGCCGCTGGTGACGCATTTGAACGGCAAACTGTTCGGCGAACCCAATGCGGGCGTGGACATGCAGTTCAGTTTCCCGCAGCTCATCGCACACGCCGCCAAGACCCGGCCGCTGGCAGCTGGATCCATCGTGGGCTCCGGCACCATCGCCAACCAGGATGAATCCAAGGGCTCGTCGTGTCTTGCCGAAAAACGTGTGCTCGAGATAATCAAGCAAGGCAAGCCCACGACACCGTTCATGAAATATGGCGACCGGGTGCGCATTGAAATGTTCGACCCGCGTGGAATTTCAATTTTTGGCGCCATCGAACAGACAGTTGAAAAATTTACACGCTGATGGAGCTATTTACCTACTTTCGCAGTTCTGCCGCTTACCGGGTGCGCATCGCACTCAATCTCAAGGGCTTGCAGGCCGATTACCGTTACGTGCATCTGGTGAAAGACGGCGGCCAGCAGCACAAGCCGGAATACCTAGCCGTCAATCCGCAGGGATTCTTGCCGGCGCTGGTGGACCAAGGTCATGTACTGACCCAATCGCTCGCGATCATAGAGTATCTGGAGGAAACTCACCCGCAGCCACCGTTGCTGCCCAGGGATGCTCTGGGTCGTGCGCGCGTGCGGGCGCTGGCCCAGGTCGTGGCCTGCGATATCCATCCGGTCAACAACCAGCGCATCATCAAGTATCTGGAACAGGTATTTGGAGCCGACGAAGCCACGCGCAAGCGCTGGATCCAGAGATGGGTCAGGGATGGCTTCTCATCGCTGGAGAAACTATTGTCCGATCAACCAGCCACTGGCAAATGCTGCCATGGTGATCGACCGACCTTGGCGGATATATGTCTGGTGCCGCAGGTATTCAATGCCCGGCGTTTCGAAGTGGATATGACAGCATTTCCGGTCCTGAAACGCATCAACGACCATTGTCTATCGCTGGAAGCGTTCGCTGATGCGGCACCGGAGAAACAGGCTGATGCCACTTGAAACAACATCTGCCACCGTGGCAATGTTGCCGACTTTAAAGCTGTAACGAGTCTTATCAGCCGGGGTTCTTCAGCGGCAACACCCGCGCCGTGCCATCCGCTGGATTTTCCAGCACTTGCACTTTTTCCCCCACGTTGAATATCACGTTGGGGTCCACGCCCTGGGTGATGGCAACCGTCCGCCCGCCATCAAGCTTCACGGTGATGGTGACGCCTTGGGCAGTGCCAGCTGCCTTGCCGACGGCGTTACCCGCGAGCCCGCCCAGCACGGCGCCCGTGATAGTGGTCAGCGCCTGTCCCCTCCCGCCGCCTGCGGCGCTGCCTGCGATACCACCGACCACCGCGCCAATTCCAGTCGAGAGGGTCTGTTCATTCTGTGTGGGCACAACTTTCGCAGCTTCCAGGGCAACCACTGTTCCGTAGCTTACTTGCTGCTCGGTGCGGGTTGCAGAGCCTGTATAGGTCGTGGCGCCATACGGATTTGGGCCCAGGTTGGCGCATCCGGCGAACAGCAGCATGCTAAGCGCGCCCCCACCGATAAAGCTGGTCATGGCCTTCGACATACGGTTTTCTCCATAGTTATGAGGTTCTTTATATCATTATAGTCCATCAATATGCCTGATAAGTTCCCGGCATCAGCTATGCAAGCATGTGTGACGGTATC
>JAJYBN010000181.1 GCA_021779005.1 Pseudomonadota bacterium | reverse complement strand
CCTGCGTCCAGGCCGCTGAACGCACTATTTAGAACAAGGAGTTCGCCATGTTTGCCTACCTGCGTAATCTTCTCAGAACCGGCGTTGCATTCCTGCTCGGCGCTATTCTCGGCACCACGCCGTTACTGGCCTTAGCCAGCGATGACGATGTTGATCAACCACTGACACGACCGCAAACCAGCCTGCATATCGGTGAGTCATTTTTGGCTAGCGGCCAGCGCGCTGCCATCCTGAACCGCGATGTAGAAGTCTTTGTGCGCCTCAGTGAACCATCAGTCTCCCGGTATGTGCGCAACGAGATGGACGCCGGTCGGGCCCGGCCCAGTAAGAGTTCCCAACGTTCATATGCGGATAAACTCCACTCCAGCCAGAACTCAGTACGCAGCTCACTCGAAGGTATGGGCGCGCGTATCGATGGCAGTTTGCGCATGGGTGCCAACGGCATCATGGCAAAAGTGAAGCTGCGCGACCTGCCGCAGATCAGGCAGTTACCCGGGGTCGAAGCCGTGACCCAGGTATTGCCGCAAACGCCCACGCTGGAACAGAGTGTGCCCTGGATCGGTGCCCCAGAAGTCTGGTCCGAATTTGGTGACGGTGCTGGTGTGCGCGTCGCCATCATCGACACAGGTATCGACTATACTCACGCCGATTTTGGCGGCTCCGGTAACCCAGCCGATTTTGCTGCTAATAATCCCAACATCATCGAACCCGGCACCTTCCCGACGGCCAAGGTCGTAGACGGTTATGATTTTGCCGGCGCTACTTACAATGCCAACAATCCGTCAAGCGTACCCACCCCAGATCCAGATCCGCTGGATGAAGTCGGTCACGGCACCCATGTGGCCGGCATCGCTGCAGGCGAGGGGGTGGGCTCAACTATTGGGTCAGGTGTGGCCAAAGGTGCGTCGCTGTATGCCTATAAGATCTTCGGTGACGGTGGCGGCTCCACCAACCTGACTTCGCTCGCTATCGAGCGGGCGCTCGATCCGAACCAGGACGGCAATGTCGACGACCACGTGGACGTCATCAACATGAGCTTGGGCTCAGATTTTTCCGGACCCGACGACCCCTCGGCGATCTCGGCGAATAACGCTGCGGCTCTGGGTGTGATCGTGGTGGCCTCGGCAGGTAACGCTGGCAATATCCCTTATGTCACCGGCGCTCCAGCGGTGGCGCCGAATGCGATCTCGGTCGCGGCTTCGGTCACTGGTGGGCTGGTATTGGCATTGCAGGTGAATGCGCCGGCGGCGATTGCTGGCAAATATGAGGCGGTGGAAGCCGCTATCACACCCAAGCTTGCCAGCACCGGAGATAAAAATGGGGGCTTGGTCGTGTCACAACCATTGCTTGGCTGTAGCCCCCTAACCAACGCACCAGCCATGAGTGGCAATCTGGCTCTCATCCAGCGGGGCAGCTGCAACTTCAGCGTCAAGATACTCAACGCGCAGGCCGCAGGCGCCATCGGTGTGGTGGTATTCAACAATGTACCTGGCGCGCCCATCACCATGGGCGGAAGTTCGGCGGGCATCACAATTCCTGCGGAGATGATCTCCCTGGGTGACGGCACGCTGATCGCCAGCACTATCAGCGGTAGCCCAAGCACGGGCACCATCGGCGCCGACATCACCACGAATACGAAGTATGGTGACACTCTTGCGAGCTTCACCTCGCGTGGTCCTGGCCAGAATAATTCGCAGTTCAAGCCGGATGTGACAGCCCCTGGTGTGGCGATTGTTTCGGCCCTGGTAGGGTCGGGTAATGGCGCTGTGGCTCTGAGCGGAACCTCCATGGCTTCACCGCATGTCGCCGGCGTAGCCGCATTGCTCAGGCCGATCTTCCCGACTCTGGAACCGACCGACATCAAGGCCCTCATCCAGAACTCTGCGGTGACCGCCAATGCCAACGGCATCGGCAGCGATTCACCTTACCCGCTGGCCCTGCAGGGCACCGGTGTAGTGCGTGCCGACCGGGCCGCGAATCTCACCAGCTTCGCGGAACCAGGTGGCGTGTCCTTCGGCCGCATCAACCCTGCTCACTTTGACACCCAGATCGTGAAGGTGGACGTGCATAACCTGAGCGACAAGACCCGTAATTTCAGCGTCACTCAGGTCCCCAACCAGGGATTCCCGGGCGTCAGCATCAGCGGTCCGAGTCAGATACATGTAGCCCCGCATGGAAGTAAAAAGATAGAACTGAAACTGTCGATGAATCCCTCGGTGGGACCGTATGACAACGACAGCTTCAGCCAGACAGAAGTGGATGGCTGGTTCATGCTGGATGACGGCAAGGACCAGTTGCGCGTGGGCTACTTGGCAGTGGTGGATCCGGCTTCCGACATCGACCTCAAGAGGGAAAAGTGGAGTAATACCCATGGAAAGAAGGGTGATAAGGGCCGCCACGGCGACGACAGCCTGAAGTTCCGGAATAGCGGCGCCTCGACGGGCTTTGCCGAAGGCTTCACACTGGCGGGACTCGATGGCCAGCTCTCCGATAACACACCTGCCTCCATTCGCGCGCTCGGTTTCCGCACGGGTGCCATCAGCGGTTACGGTGTCGTTGACTTTGGCTTGGCGACTGACAGGCCATGGAATACGCTGTCATCGCGCCTGGTACAGATTTTCCTGGACATCGACCAGGATGGTGTGGACGACGTGGAGCTGGATATGGCAGATGGGTCATTGTTCGGCCTCGCGAGCTATACCGGCGTAATACTCACCGCGCAATTCGATTTGCACACTGGTTACGGTTTCCTGGACTGGATCGTGGGCACTGCCGATTACAATGATGCGGTGGCAATCATGCCGTTTACCCGCGAAGCGGACGGCGGATACGTACCAGATAATTTCAACTACACATTGGTAGTGTCTGACTTCAACAACAGCGTGGATGTACAGCAGGGCCAGATTGCACTCGGCGACGAGATCGTGCCGAGTCTGGCTAGTTTCGGTCTGTTACCGGGTGGCTCAACTACCGTGGATACCAACGGTATGAACGGCCGCATGCTGTGGCTGTTCCAGAACAATGAGGTCAAACGCCAGGCCCAGACCGCTTACGTGCATTGATCTGTTGCCAACTGACCGCCCGCGGGGAAACCCGCGGGCGGTTTCTTTTTTTCATCGTTTCCCATCATCCAATGTCCCGCCGGGAGGCGGGCTACAACGCAGGTGGGGCATCAACGCTCTGCGCGGAAGGGCAGATGCTGGGCTGCATCCCGTAGATACGCATCCACCATGCGGGTCTCCTGTTGCAGGAAGTCGGCGATGGGTTTGCGGAATGAGGGTTCAGCGACCCAGTGCAGCGAACACGTAGCAGTGGGTTCAAAACCGCGCGCCAGTTTGTGTTCGCCCTGGGTGCCTGGATTGAAATGCTGGAGCCCCGTGCGGATGCAGTACTCGATACCCTGGTAATAGCAGGTCTCGAAATGCAGGCTGTGAAACTCACGCTCGCATCCCCAGTGCCGGCCGAAG